>DAHWHT010000108.1 GCA_027335515.1 Clostridia bacterium | reverse complement strand
GGCTGGCGATGTCCGGCAGCCGCCGCATCCGCCCGGACAGGGTGCGCACCACCCCGGTCGCACGGGCCTGGGCCACCGAGGCATCCATGAACCGGCGCACCCCCGGATAACGCTCGAAGTAGCGGGCGATCCAGGCCCGCGCCTCCGCCACCGGACAGCCGAGTTGGCGTGCCAGACCAAAGTCGCTGATCCCATACACGATGCCGAAATTCACGGCCTTGGCCGCCCCGCGCTGGGCGTCCGTCACCTCCCGCGGGTCCACCCCGAACACCTCGGCGGCGGTGGAGCGGTGAATGTCGCGCCCCTCGCGAAAGGCGGTGAGCAGACCCGCGTCCTGGCTGAAGTGGGCCAGCACGCGCAGTTCCACCTGCGAATAGTCGGCGGAGATGAACCGCCAGCCCGGCGCCGCCACAAACACGCGCCGAATGGGCCTTCCCACCGCTTCGCGGATCGGGATGTTCTGGAGGTTCGGGTTGTGCGACGCCAGACGGCCGGTCGCCGCCACCGTCTGTTGGAGCGTCGTGTGGATGCGCCCGTCGGCGGCGATGAAGCCCGGCAGCGCCTGCACGTACGTGGATTGCAGCTTCTGCAGGGTTCGATGCGCCAGCACCTGGCCGGGCAGCGGATGCGACGCCGCCAGTTGCTCCAGGACGTCGGCGTCGGTCGAATAACCGGTCTTGGTGCGCTTGGGCGGCTTCAACCCCAGGCGAACAAAGAGGACCTGCGCGAGCTGCTGGGTGGAGTTGATGTTGAACGCCTCGCCGGCAGCCGCGTGGATCAAGGCCTCCGACGCGCTCAACCGGGCCGCGAACTCGGTTTCCAGCGCGGCCAGGGCCGACCGGTCGACCAGCATGCCGTGGTGCTCCATCGCAGCCAGCACGCCGACCAACGGCAGTTCGATGTCGCGGTACACACCCTCCAAGCCGTGGGCGACGAGCGCCTCCAGCATCGGACCCCGCAGCGCGGCGGTCGCCAGCGCCGCGCCCGCCGCATCCTGCGGCGCGGGCGCCGGCACCCCGAACTGGCGGCAGAGGTCCTCCAGATGGTAGGCCGAACGCTCGGCATCCAGCAGGTAGGCCGCGATGCCCAAGTCGCCTTCGGGGGCATGCCAGGGGACGCCGGCCACCAGCGCCGCCCGCCCAAAACGCTTGCTGTCCAGGGCCACCAGCCGCTCCGCGCCGGCGGCCGCCGCAGCGGCATCCGCCCCGCGGCAGCGCAGCGGCGACGGCCGGACCGCCCCCCCCGCGGCGTCCACCAACGCCGCCGCGACCACCACCTGGTCCGCCTCCGGATCCATGGCCAACGCCACGACGCCGTCATGGGCCTCGATCGCCGCGCGCAGGGATGCGGCGTCCACATCCTCGGCCGCGGCGGCCGGCGGCGCGTCCGCGGCCGGTTCGGTCTCCGCCACCACCGCCGCAGGCTCCGAGCGCGCCAGGCCGATCCCAAAGCGCGGCGCCAGGGATCGCATGCCGAGCTGCTCAAAAAGCACCTCGGCATCCGCGGCCGCATCGCCCCGCGCCAGCGCCTCCGGTTCGAAGGCCAGCGGCAGATCGCAGCGAATGGTGGCCAGGCGCTTGTTGCGCCGCACCACGTCCACACTGCGCAGGAGCGCCTCGCGCACCCGCGGCGGCCCGACCTCGTCCAGCCGATCGAACAATGCCTCAACGGGGCCGTAGCTCGCGACCAACCGACAGCCGGTCTTTTCACCGACCGTCGGCACACCCGGGTAGTTGTCCGAGGTGTCGCCGACCAAGGCCTTGACGTCGACCAGCAGCGCCGGCTCCACGCCGTACTTGGCCCGCACCGCCGCCTCGTCCATCCGATCGATCTCGCTCAGGCCCCGGCGCGTATACAGCACCTGGATGCGTGGACCGACCAACTGCAGGGCGTCCCGATCGCCGGTGACCACCCGCACGTCGAAACCGGCCGCCGCCGCCTGCGCCGCCGCGGTTCCGATGACGTCGTCCGCCTCGGCACCGGCCAACTCAAGCACCACGACGCCCAGCGCCGCCAGCACCTGGCGCAGCAGGGGCACCTGGGTGCGCAGGTCGTCGGGCATGGCCGCCCGCTGGGCCTTGTATGCCTGGAATTCCTGGTGGCGAAACGTCGGCTCCGGCCGGTCCAGGGCGACCGCGAGATGGGTCGGCCCCTCATCGGACAGCAGCCGCAAGAGCATGGTCAAGAACCCATACACCGCACCGGTCGGTCGGCCGTCCGGTGCACTGAGGGCGGGCAGGGCGAAAAAGGCGCGATGCAACAGGCTGTGTCCGTCCACCAAGGCAAGTCGACCCGGCTGCGGCTCGTCCTTCAACGTTCGCGCGATGCGGCCCGCCTCCTCGGCCGGCCCGCTCACAGCGGACGCCGGCGCATCAACCCCCATCCCAATCCGACCAGCAGGACGCCCGCCAGTCCGCCGCCCACCCAGGGGGCGGCACGGCCTCCGGACATCAGCACCGCCCGGCCCCACCCGCGGTGGGGTGTGGGCACCGCCGCCGGCTCGCGCTGCGCATCCAGCACCGTGACGAGTACCCGAACCGACTTGCTGCCGGGCGGAACACCGCCGACCTTCGCCATGATCGTGCCATAGCGGCCGGCACTTTGCACATAGGCGGCCGCGGAGACCGCCGGCAGGACCGCATCGACGGTTGCCGCCGGCCGCGGGCGGTTGGCAACCGACCGGGTGGCACCCGGCCCGATCACGGTGCGCACCCTGCCCCCCGCCGCCGTCGCCGCCGCCGCCAGATCGGCCACCGTGTGCCGGGCCTCCTGCGGCGCGGGGGTCAGCACGGTCACGGCGTACACGCCCGTCGCGCCGCCCGCGGACCCGGAGGTGATCCGCTCGGAGGCCGTGGCCCCGTGGATGACGCTTGACCGCACCGCCGCCTGCATGGTCGCCGCCGCGGGGGCCGGGGAAGCGGCGTGCCCGGCACTCGAGGACGCGGCCACAGAACCGGCGGCAACCGCCGCCCGCGCGAACGACGACGCCCCGGGCGGTGTCGTGGCCAGCAACGGGGCGGCGACGGCGGCCGCGGCGACAAAGCCGGCGACGGCGGTCGCCGCCGGCACGAACCAGGCCATCCAGGCGCGCCGCGGCCGCTCCGGCAAGGCCAGCGAGAGCCGCCGATCCAGGCGTTCGGCGAACCCGTCGGGCAGCGGTTCCAGCGGCAGGGCGCGCAGCCGCTCCCGCAGAACCCGCCGACGCTCCTGCTCCGCGCGACAATCCGCGCAGTGCTGCAGGTGGTGTGACACCTGGTCCGCCGAGGCCGGCACCAGTTCACCATCCAGCAGATCATCCAACTGACGCAGCGTGGCGTCACACCGCTCCATGGCTGGGCTCAACCCCCCTGCCTCCCGGACCGGGCCCCGGGCACGCTCCCATCCGCATGGACGCCCGGAGACGCGAAAGGTTCCACCCCGCGCGACGTCAGGGCCGTCCGCAGGGCCGCCCTGGCCCGGTGCAGCCGCGATTTGACGGTGCCCAACGGCTCCCCGCTCATGGCGGCCACCTCTTCGTACGCGTAGCCCTGCACGTCCCGCAGCACCACCAGGACGCGTTGGTCGTGCGGCAGATCGGCAATGGCGTCGAGAATGACCTGGCTTGCCAGGCGCTCCAAGGCCACGGCGTCCGGGCCTGGGGCGGGCTCCACCAGTTCGCGCTCCCCCGGTTCGTCGTCCCCGGACGGCTGCGCCAGGGGCACATGCGGCCGCCGCGCCCGGTAGCGCACCGCATCGGTGCAGGCGTTATGCACGATGCGGAACACCCAGGTGGAAAAGCGGGCGTCGCCGCGGAAACGGGCAATGCCCGTATACACCTTGACCAGGGCCTCCTGAACGACATCCTCCGCCAGATCGCGATCGCCCAGGACCCGACAGGCGAACAGATACAGCGGCTGGAGCATGGGACCCAGCAGAAGGTCGAACGCCTCGCGGTCGCCGCGACGCGCCCGCAGGACAAGCGCGCGTTCGGCATCGTCCGCGGGGAGATCCGATGGTCCGCGGCCTGCGGCACCCCGCAACTGCCCGCCCGCAGTCGCGCCGCGCCCGACCAACCCGCCACTTCCCTTCGCCCCGGCATCGCCGGATCGAGATTCGCGCCAAACCCTTCCCTATCCTATCCGCATCGATGCGGCCTTTCACCGCCGCACTTTGGCAGGGCGCGCCGTCGCCTGGGGTCGCGCCGGTCGTCTTCCTGTCGATCGCCGCCGCCGGGATACGAAACGACGCGAACGCTTCTGCCTGAAACAGAAAGGGTTGTTGCGTGACGGCCGGAACGCGGGCGGGCGGGGGTGTGCGGCGTGGTGCGCGAAGTGGCATTCCGGAGCGAAAAAGACACGGTGCGCGCCGTTTGGACGCATCCGGACGGCCCGTCGACCGGCGCCCGCCCGGCGTTCATTCTGTGCCCCGACTGCGCCCTCACCCAGGAGATCGGCCTGCCCGGCGTGGCGCGTTGGCTTCAATCCGCCGGTTATGGTTCCCTGCGCATCGACTACCGCGGCTGGGGCGGCAGCGAGGGGACACCCCGCGGCGCGGTCGATCCGGAACGTCAGGTGGAAGACGTGCGCGCGGCGGTCACCTTCCTGCACCTGCAACGGGAGATCGACACCGCCCACGTCGGCGTCGCCGGCTGGGGCCTTGGCGGCGGCGTCGCCCTGCAGGCGGCGGCGCTGGACGGGCGGATCGGCGCGGTGCTGGCGGTGGACCCGGTGGGTGACGGGGAACGCTGGCTGGCATCCCTCCACGGCCTTGCCATCTGGCGGCGGTGGCAAACGCGCCTCGCACAGGATCGCCTCAACCGGAGCCGGACGGGTTATTCCGAGTATGTGCCCGCCATCGGCGCACGGCCGGAGGCGCCAAGAGACCCGCTGGGCGACCCCCTGTTCCCCGTGGGCGCGGCGGCCGCCGCCTGGCTGGACGCGCAGTCGAGCGGCACCATGGCCATGCGCGCGCCGCGCTTTGTGCCCCTGCAGTCGGCCGACCGCATCGCGGCCTTCCGCCCGGAGCGCTTCCTGGACCTGCTCGCCGGGCGCGGCATCTGCATCGTCTCCCATGCCGAAGACAGCCTCGTCGGCCCCGTGGAGGCGTTGGCCTGCGCCCGGGCGCTGCGCGGCGGCACGCTCCGGCTGGCTCCTGCCGGGGTGATCCGCGACCGCCACGAACTCTGGGCGCCGACCACCCTCGCATGGCTGGCACGCCAGGTATCCGCGTGGCTGGTCCGCTGGCTGCCGATCGCCAACGGTCTATGGCAAAGCCCGTCCGCCCTCACCGCCGCGCCGCCTTCGACCGCGCCGTGGGCCGCTGCGGGGATGCCGTCCGGCGGGATCGACGCCGCGGATAGCCCAACCGCCACCCAGGAAGTCGCCGCCGCCGTTCCCCCCCCCACCGACAACGGCCGCGATGCCGCCGCACCACGCGACGCATCCGACACCCCGCCGACCGAGACCGGCGCACCGGACGCCGAGACCGCAGGCACCAACGACCGGCGCACCGTCCCGGCGGACGGGGACGCGCCGCCCGCCACCACGCCGAACCCCGACGAACCCCTTTTCGTGGGCGTGGCCGGCGAAGGTGGCGCCGACGGCGGGAGCGCCCCCCGGTCGCCGACCCCGCAGGATGCGGCGTCCACCCCGTGGCGGCGCGTGGAGCCGGCGTAGGGGATGGGGTGGAGGAAGAATCCGCCCTCCACCCCATGCCTCACGCGCCCCGGGCCCAAAGACCGCAGAGGGCCGCGAGCACATCCACCGCCTGTTCCATCCAACGCACGGAGATCCACTCGGTGCGGCTGTGAAAGTCCATACCGCCGGCAAACAGATTGGGCGTCGGCAACCCCAGGGCCGACAGGCGCGCCCCGTCCGTACCGCCCCGCACCAGGGATGGACGCGGCTCCACCCCGACCTGCCGCATGGCCTCCAGGGCGAGGCGCACGACCTCGGGCCGCCGTTCCACGGCAGCGCGCATGTTGCGATAGCCGCCGGTTTCGCGCACCTCGATCGCGCACCCGGGGTGCGCGGCGCGCAAACGCGCGCACGCCTCTTCAAGCCGGCCACGGCGCGACGCCAGCCCCGCGGCGTCGAAGTCCCGCAGCAGCACCGTGAGGCTTGCGTGCTCCACCGAAGCGGTCAGGGCGTCGAAATGGACAAATCCCTCGCGGCCCGCGGTCGTCTCCGGCCGCTCCCCGGCGGGAACCGCCGCAATCAAGTCCGCCGCAAGCGCGACGGCGTTGACCATGTGCCCCTTGGCCGAGCCCGTGTGGGAGCTGCGCCCGCGGATGGTCACGGTCAGGTTCTGAGCGTTGAAGTTCTCCCAGGAGATATCACCAAGGGCCCCGCCGTCCAGGGTATAGGCGGCGTCGGCCCCGAACGCCTCCAAGTCGAAATATTCAATCCCGCGGCCAATCTCTTCGTCGGTGGTGAAGGCCAGGCGCAGACGCGGCCGCGGCCGGTGCGGCTCGCGCAGCAACCGTGCCGCCAGGGCCATGATCTCCGCGACGCCCGCCTTGTCGTCGGCGCCCAGCAGCGTCCGCCCGTCGGACGTGACCAGGTCATGCCCCACCACCGCGCGCAGGGCGGGATGCCGCTCGGGATCCAGCACCCCGCCGCTGGGAAGCCGCAGGGTCCCGCCATCGTAGGCCGCATGCACGAGCGGCTCGACGCCGGCGCCGCTCACGGCCGGGGATGTGTCCACATGCGCCAGCAGGCCCACCGTGGGCGACGCGGCCGCGGCCCCGTTCGCCGGAAGCGTCGCGGTCAGAATCCCGTAGCGGTCCACGCGCACATCCTCCAGGCCCATCGAGCGAGCCTCACGCTCCAGCAGACGGACCAACTGCCACTGCCCCGGACTCGACGGCACCTCCGCCGCGCTCGGATCCGCGGTCGTCTCGATGCGCACATAGCGAAGGAACTTCGGCAGCGGACCTTCCGCCAGCAACGCCTCCCGGTCCAGCCCCGGAATCTCCATGTGGCATACCGGCACAAGGGGCCCCCGGCCCCTTGCGCCGCCCCCCCCCTTTCACGTCTGACCAACCCCCGCGCGGCCGCCCAGCGGCGCAGCCCGCCGTCCATTCCATCCTCGCGCATCGCCACCCTGCCATCCGCCGCCACCCGGAAGGGGTTTGGCAAGACACGCAGAACTGCTACGCATCGGACACAATCGGACGGATTGGAACATCGCGGAACGACGTTTCCAAATGCGGTGGCGTTGAAGGGGAGGGGCCGCAGCAATGGGACAACAGCCACCTCCTGAACTCGGTGAGATCCGGCGGACGCGCATCCTGGAAGCCGCGCAGCAAGACGGCAGCGTGCGGGTATCGAGCCTCAGCGTGCGCTTTGGCGTGACCCCCGAAACCATTCGCCGCGAGATCAACCGCCTGGTCCGCCAGGGCCGGTTGACCCGGGTCCATGGCGGCGCCGTGCTACCCCCGGGGGCGCACATCCACGAGGTGCCGTTCTTCTCGCGGGTGCAGCGCCAGCACGAGGAAAAGGTGGCCATCGCCCTGGCCGCGGCCCGATTGGTGGAACAAGGCGACGTGATCGCGCTGGACGCCTCGACGTCGGCGCTGGAACTCGGGCTGGCCCTGCGCCAGCGTGGGCTGCGTTCGCTGGTCGTGCTCACCAACGCCGTGCAACTGCCGCTGCGGCTGGCCGAGGCCGACGGCATGACCGTGGTCAGCACCGGCGGAACCCTGCGGGCCCGGTCGCTCTCCTACGTCGGCCCCCAGACGCTGCGGGCGATCGACGGCTACCGCGTACGAAAAGTGTTCTTGTCGTGCAAGGGATTCACACTCCAGGACGGCCCTACGGAAGGCAACGAGGAGGAGGCGGAGGTCAAGCAGGCCCTGCTGCGTTCGGCAGAGGAGGCGATCCTGCTCGCCGACCACACCAAGTGGGGACACAACTCGCTGGTACCCATCTGCCCACCCGGAGCCATCCAACGCGTCGTCACCGACCGCCCGGTCGCTCCGGAGGTGGCGGACACGGTCGCGGCTTACGGCATCCGCCTGGTCGTGAGCGGTAGCGGCGCCGATGGGCCGCCGTCCGGCCCGCAGGGGGGGTGACGGCGGGAGCGCCCGCGGCAGGGTCGGGCGGCGACCGGCACGAATTCCGTTTGCGGCGGGCGATCTGCGCCGCCCGGGGCCCCGCCGCCGAGGCACGGACGGCGCGGCGCACAGGGCCCGGTTGTGTCCGGGCGCAGTGCCTCCGGTACGCGTGTGAAGTCCCAAGGCACGGGGGGCCCCGTGCCGCCCGGCCGGGTCGGTCTGCAGCCTGCGGCCCTGAAGGGGCCAAATCGAGGGCCGAAAGGGGCGAAGGCCTGGTTCTGAGGGACCAGGCGAAGGTGATGTCCGTGACGCCCACCGCCGCAGCGTCCCGTGATCCTCTGGGCCAGGGGTGCGTTCTTGGCATCGATATCGGCACCACCGGCGCCAAGGCCATCGCCTTTGACGCCGCCGGTGCGCCCCTGGCCCGCGCCTATCGGGATTACCCGTTGCTGGTCGGTCCCGGCGGGACCGCCGAACTGGAGGCGCACGACGTCCTCGCGGCCCTGCGGCACATCCTTTGCGATGTCGCCGCCGAGGTGGAAGCCGCCGGTTGCGGACCGGTGCGCGCCGTGGCCACGGCCGCCCAGGGCGAGGCCGTCACGCCGGTCGACGGTGGCGGTCAACCCGTGGGTCGGTCGATCCTGACCTTTGACCGTCGGGGTGAGGCCGGACGGACGGCCCTCGCCGCGGACGGATGGGAGGCGCGGACCGAAGCAACCGGGATGCCCCTTTCCTGGATCGTCACCGCGGCCAAGCTCGCCTGGCTGCGCCGCGATGATCCGGCCGCCTTTGCCGGGGCGGCGGCCTTTCTCTGCTATGAAGACCTGCTGGTCGCCCAGCTCACCGGGACCGCCGTCATCAGCGACAGCCTGGCCCAGCGCACCTGGCTGCTGGACCGGCGCCGCCGCGCCTGGGATGCGGCGGCCCTGGCCGACCTCGGCCTGACGGGGCGCACCGCGCAGGTGGCCGCCATGGGTGCCGCGGTCGGACAGGTCTGCGCACCTGGGTCTGCCGCCTTCGGTCTGCCCCGGGGGTGCCTCGTCGTGGCCGGCGCCCACGATCAGACGGCCGCCCTGATCGGGGCGGGCGCCGTGCGGCCGGGCATGGCCGCCCACAGCACCGGTACGGTCGACTGCCTCAGCCTGACCCTGGCCGACGGCCCCGCAGCCCCGTTGACGGCCCGGGGGTACGGCGTCGGCCTGCACCCGCTTCCAGGTCTGGCCGTGACCCTGGCCTTCGGTTTTGGCGGGGGTTCCTTGCTCAGTTGGTGGCAGAAGATCGTCGGCGGCACGGCCATCGGCGAACTGCTCGCGGAGGTGCCGCTTCACCCGGGCGGTCCCTTCGCGGTGCCGTTCTGGGCCGGATCCGGCACCCCCGACCTGGACGCGGGGGACCTGGGGGCCCTGTTCGGACTGACGCTGGATGCCGACCGCGCCGCACTGACCGCAGCCCTGCTGCGCGGCATGGCGTATGAAGGACGGCGCAACCTCGCCGTGCTGACCTCCCTGGGGGTGGACGTGACCGCGATCCGCCTTGTCGGCGGCGGTGCCCGCGATCCACGCTGGTCCCAGTTGCGGGCGGACGCGACGGACCGTTCCTACACCGAGATGCCGCTGCGCGACGCGGGCTGCCTGGGTGCCGCGATCCTGGCGGCCGTCGGCTGCGGTATGCACCCCGATCTGCCCGCCGCCTGCGAGGCCATGGTCCACACGGCCCGCACCTTTGAACCCGATCCCGGACGTGTCGCGGCGCACAGGGCCGGCTTCGCCGCCTATTGCGCCGCCGTCTCCGCGACCCGCAGCGTCCGCGCCGCACAACGATAGCCGGAGGTGCCCACTTGTCCATCCCGTGGGATGCCCAGCACGACGACGCCCAGAGCCCCGATCCGCTGGTCCAACTCGTGTACCGCTCGCGGCTGCTCGGCGCGGACCGGAGCGTCTGCAACTGGGGCGGCGGCAATACGTCCGCCAAAGGCACGGCCAGTGACTTCCGCGGCAGGCCGGTCCCCGTCCTCCATGTGAAGGGGAGCGGGTCGGATCTCGCCGGCTGCGCCGTCCGCCACTTCGCGACGCTCGTACTGGAACCGGTGCAGGCACTGTTGGAGCGCGAGGCGATGACGGACGCCGAGATGGTCGACTACCTCGGCCATTGCGCCCTCCACCCCGGAGGACCGCGCCCTTCCATCGAAACCCTGCTGCACGCCTTTTTGCCCGCGGCGCACGTCGACCACACCCACCCCGACGCCATCGTCGCCCTGTGCACGGCCGAGCAAGGCCAGGAATGGGCGCACGCCATCTATGGGGACCGGGCCATCTGGATCCCCTACCGCCGCCCCGGATTCGGCCTGGCGCGCCAGTGCGCCCTGGCCTTACGGCAACGACCGGACGCGGACGTCATCCTCCTGGCCAAGCACGGCCTGATCACCTGGGGCGACACGGCCGAGGCGGCCTACCGCTCCACGCTGGCGGCGATCGCGGCCGCCGAGCGCTTCCTGCGGTCGCGGGCCCCGGCAAGCGATGCCGCCGCGCCGCCCCCGTTGCTGTCCCCGCAGGCCGTCGCCGAGGTGCTTCCCTGGCTGCGCGGCCGGCTCGGGGCCCAGGGCCGCATGGTCCTGACCCTCGACCGCGGGCCGGCCACCGCGGCCTTCCTGGCGGACCCGGTGCGGCTGGCCATGGCGGCGGAAGGCGCGGCCTGCCCGGACCACCTGGTGCACACCGGCCGACTGCCCCTGGTGCTGCCGGCCGTCGCCGACGCGGACGGCTTCCGGGCCGCGGTGGATGCCGCCCTGGAACCGTTTGCGGCCGGCGTCACGGCGGAGTATCGGGCCTGTGCGCAGGCGGCCCAAAGCGACATCCCCGCCGATCCGCCCATCCCCCGCGTCATCCTGGCGCCTGGGGTTGGCCTGATCTCCACCGGTAAGAGCAAGACCATGTCCAAGGTCAGCCGCGACCTGGCGCACCGCGCCTTGGCGGTCGTCGACCTGCTGGCGGGCGCGGGCGGGCGGTACGCACCGCTTCAGGCCCAGGACGCCTTCGACGTCCAGTATTGGCCCCTGGAACGCTACAAGCTGTCGTTGCAACCGCCGGAACGCACCTTCTCGCGCCAGGTCGCCTTCGTGACCGGCGGGGCCGGGGGCATCGGCCGCGCGGTGGCACGAACCCTGTGCCGCGATGGGGCCCACGTCGTGCTGGCGGACCTCGACGCCGCCGGAGCCGAGGCCGCCGCGGCCGAACTCTGCGCGGAGTTCGGCAATGACAGCGCCATCGGCGTCGCCGCCGACGTAACCAGCGAGACGCAGCTCGCGCTCGCATTCCAGGCCGGCAGCCTCACCTTCGGCGGGGTGGACATCGTGGTCGCCAACGCCGGAATCGCGTCCTCGGCACGCATCGAAGACACCAGCCTCGCCGAGTGGCAGCGCAATCTGGACGTGCTGGCCACCGGCTACTTCCTCACGGCGCGCGAAGGCGCCCGTCTGCTGCGCGCCCAGGGGCTCGGCGGCTCGCTGATCTTTGTCGCGAGCAAGAACGCGGTCGCCGCCGGCCGCAACATCGCCGCCTACGGCGCCGCCAAGGCGGCCGAACTCCACATGGCCCGCTGCCTCGCCGAGGAACTCGGACCGGACGGCATCCGGGTCAACGTGGTCAACCCCGACGCGGTGCTTTCGGGATCGCGCATCTGGTCTTCCGACTGGCGGGAATCGCGGGCGCGCAACTACGGCATCCGTGCCGAGGACCTGCCCGCCTTCTACCGCAAGCGCACCCTGCTGGACGTCAACATCGAGCCGGCGGATGTGGCCGCCGCCATCGCCTTTCTGGCCTCGCCCCAGGCCGCCAAGACCACCGGCGCCATGCTGCCGGTCGATGGCGGCGTGGGACCCGCCTTCCCGCGCTGACCCGGCGCGCAGGCGGATGGATGCGGGGGCCCCTGCCCCGCATCCGCTCAGGCCCAGGAAAGGTTGCGCTCGCGCAGCAGGGCCTGGAAGGCGCCGGTGGCCTCGCGAAAGCGGTCGGGACCGCTGAAACCGGCAAAGGCCCCCGCATGGCGCAGGTGGGGTTCCATCGAGAAAAACCCGTCAAAGCCGTCGGCCTGGAGCGCATCGAGCGTCTCGGGCCATTGCCCGTCCCCCGCGCCGGCCGGCACGACCTGCCCACCGGCCCGCAGCGCGTCCTTGACGTGCACGTAGGCGATGTAGGGACGCAGGGCGGCGTAACCGTCGGCAAACGGCGTGACGCCGCACTGCACAAAGTTCGCGGGGTCCCAAGCCGCCCGCAGGCGCGGCGATTCGAAGGCGCGCAGGAGATCCAGGCAGCGCTGCGGCACATCGCCGTAAATATGCTTTTCGTTTTCATGCAGCAGCGTGCGGCCATGCTCTTCGGCCAACCGGACCAACCGCCCCAACCGTTCCAACACCGGCCCGCGGTGCCGGTCCGGATCGTCGCCCTTCGGGATGAAAAACGAGAACATGCGCACGTAGGGGGCGTCGAAGAAGGCTGCGGCGTCCAGGGCGCGGCGGAACTCCTCCAGGTGCGGTTCAAAGGGAGCGTCCAGCGCCACCTTACCGATGGGCGAGCCGATGGAAGAAACCCGCACTCCGGCCTGGCCCAGCTGGCCGCGGGCCGCCAGGAGCTGTTGCCGGGTCAGACGCACCACATTGGTCTCCCACACCGCCCGCAGCTCCAGATGCCGGATCCCGAGCGAGACGAGGGTCTCCAGTTGCAGCCCGAGTTCGGGATCGATCTCATCGGCAAACCCGGTCAGCGTCCACATGGCCGTTCCGTTCCTCTCTTCATGGCGCACCGCCGCTCCTTCCGACGTCGATCGGCTACCCCTCCCCCGGCGGCGCGGCCCCCCCGGCCGGCGGCGGGCCATCGCGCAGGATCCGCGCCGCGGCCGCCATGCGCTCCGCATCGGTCCCATACAGCACCACCGTGTCCCCCGCGGCAAGGCTCGTGGCGCCGGATGGCACCAGCGTCTTGGTCCCCCGCGCGATCGACACGAGCACGACGTCCGGAGGCAGGTGCAGATCCCGGATCTGGTGTTGGCAATCCCCGGCCCACCCCACCTCGACCGTCTGAAAACTGCCCCCCGCCCCCGGTGCGCCTTGCAGGAGCATCCGCTCGGCGGTGGTGAGAAACTCCTCCTGCGCCGCATACAGCAGCACGCGGTCCCCCCCGTGAAGCTCCGTCTCGCCGCGCACCACGATCTCGTCGTCGCCGCGGGCGATCGCCACCAGGACGATACCCCGGGGCAGCTTCACACCCAGGTCGGCCACCCGCACCCGCCGGTCTCCCGCCCAGGTATCGGGCAGGACCACCTCGCGGAAGCGGCCCTCCTGGCGCCCGCGCTGCTTGGGGACCAGGTCCAGCCGGCGCTGCATCTCCATGGTCAGCACCGTGTGGCGGTAGTAGGCCTTCAGGACGGCATCCTGGGTCACCGCGCCCAGCAGGCCGCCGCCCGGACCGTCGGCGACGACGGGGATCAGGCTCGCGGTATGGATGCCGAAACGGCGGACCGCATCATCCAGCGACGCCCCGGACGACAGGGGGGCCACGTCGCGGCGCACCAGGGATTCCATGGTCTCCCCGGCGCCGGACTCGACGGCTCCGACCACCTGCGCGGTTTCCACCACGCCCACCAACGCCTCGTGCGCATCGAGCACCAGGGCCGCCTTGGCCCCGCTGACGCTGAGCCGCCGATAGGCGTCCACCACGCCGTCGCCCTCGTGAAGGCGCTGCACCTGACGGTCGACGGCAGCCGCCACCGACACGCGCTGCAGTGGCCGCACCTCGGCCCCGCGCAGGATCTGGATCCCGCGGCGCGACAACCGCACCGTGTACATGGAGTCACGCGCGAGGGAGCCGTAGAAGATGTAGCTGATGGCACACGCGACCATCACCCCGGTGATCAGATGGTAGTCCGCCGTCATCTCCAGGATGATGGTCACGGCGGTGAGCGGGGCCTGGGCGGCCGCGGCGAAGACGGCGCCCATGCCCGCCACGGCATACAGCGGTGCGGGCGAGGTGAAGCCCGGCAGCCCGTGGTGGACAATGCTGCCGAAGGCACCGCCCAGCGCGGCCCCGAGGTAGAGGCTGGGGGCAAAGACGCCGCCGGAGCCACCACCGCCGATCGTCAGGAGCGTCGCCACATACTTGCCGACCAGCAGCAGAACCAACGTGCCCAACACCAGCCTGCCGGCCGCCGCCGACTCCATCGCCCCATACCCGACCCCGAGCACCTGCGGCAGGGCAAGACCGATCAGGCCGACGCCGGCCCCCGCCGCCACGGCCTTGCCGACGAAGTTCCAGGGCAGCCGCTCGTTCCAGTGTTCCACCAGGTTGAGTCCTCGGGTGTATGCCAGGGCCACCCCGCCGGCCAGCAACCCAAGGGGCAGCATGAAGATCACACCGAAGGGATGCACGAACTGAAAGGCCGGGGTGGGCAGAACCGGCTGGTTGCCATGGATCCAGTCGAAGACGGTCACCCCGGTCACCGCGGCGATGAAGCACGGCACCAACGCCCCCATGGCGTAGCTGCCCAGCACCACCTCCAGTCCAAAAAGGGCGCCGGCGATCGGGGCGTTGAAGGTGGCGCCGATGCCGGCCGCGGCCCCGCAGGCGAGCAACAGCGATGTCTGCTGATCCGCCAGGCGAAGCAGCTGTCCGATGACGGACCCGAAGGCCGCCCCGATCAGGGCGATGGGACCCTCGCGCCCCACCGAGCCATCGGCGCCGATGGTGATCGCCGGGGCGATGATGCCAAAGAGGGCCACGCGCGGGCGGATGCGGCCGCCGCGCAGCGCAAGGGCCTCGAGAATCTGAGGCACCCCGTGGCCCTTGACCTCGGAGGCGAGGTAGGTGGTGATCACCCCGACCAGCAGCAGCCCGCAGATCGGCCCGAGCAGGCGCAGGTGGACCGCAAGGGATGGCGACCAGCCGAGCCCGGTGCCGAGCACGTACTGGAGAAACAGGACCCGGAAGGCATGGATCAACCAACGAAAGATGAGCGCGCCCAGCCCGCCGACCACCCCGACCACGGCGGCCAGGACAATCAGACGGGTCGGCTCCGCCAGGGGTGCGTCCCGCAACGCATCCAAGGCTTGCCGCACGTTGGCGCCCGGCCGCGCGGCCCCCCCACCGGCGCGCATCGCGGTCGGCCTGTCCGTCACCTCCCCACCGCCACGCCGCATCCCCGCCCGCCGTT
>DAHWHT010000091.1 GCA_027335515.1 Clostridia bacterium | reverse complement strand
CGTCGGTCCCTCGTCGGCCTCCAGGATCAGCCCGGCGATGCGGCCGACCTCGGTCTGCATGCCCGTGGCCGTGGCGACCGCCACCCCGTTGCCGCGCACGATGTGGCTTCCCTGGAACACCATGTTGTGGCGGTCCCCAGGCGCCAACTCCACCCCCGTGGGCGGGGTCTCCAGCACCGCGCTGGTCTTGGCCGCGGGACGCGACTCCCCGGTCAAGGCCGACTCCTCCGCCGCCAAGGACGAAGCCAAGAGCAGGCGGCCGTCGGCCGCGACCCGGTCCCCCGCCTCCAGGACCAGGATGTCCCCTGGTGCCACGGACTCCGCCGCCACCACCTGAACCCGGCCGTCGCGACGCACGCGCGCCGCCGGGGCCGCCAGCCGCCGCAATGCGTCCAGAGAACGCTCGGCCCGCGCCTCCTGCATATAGCCAAGGATCGCGTTGACCGCGACGATCACCAGCACCGCCGCGGCATCCACCGTCTCACCCAGGAAGATCGAAACCATGGCCGCCCCGACCAGGGCCAAGACCATGACATCCTCGAACTGCGCCAGCAACACCCGCCAGGCCGGCTTGGCGCGGCCCGCGGCCAGCCGGTTCAGGCCGCCGGCCGCCAGGCGCCGGGCCGCCTCTGCGCTGGACAACCCCTGGGCCGGGTCCACCCCCAGGCGGTCGCAGACCACCGGCGCCTCCAGATGGTGCGGGGCCACCCCCGCCGGCGGCACGGGCCGCAACCCCCGCCGCCGGGTGCCGCGGCGCCGGGGATCCGGATGGATCACAGAATCGGTGGCCGCACTGCGCAACGATGCACCGTCCCCTGCGCGGCCGTGGGCCGCCCTTCCCCTGGAGACCCTGGCGCCACACCGCGAACGGGAGCATGCCTATGCCCCGGCCGCAGGGGACATGAGGCACGCGCGGCGCGGAAGCCTGGCTCTGACCGCCGGGAGGCGGTCCAGGCCGGCCCGATGGGCAGGACGCGGAGGGACGCCGTGGAACCGGGGACCGGCGGGAATGGGGCGATGCGCTGTGGTAGATGCGTACCATGATGGGGGAGACTCCGCGACCACGGCTCCGCGCTTTGCCATGTATGGCGCCATCCTGGAGCAGCCGGCGGCCTTTGCCCAGGTCGTCGAATCCGCGTGGAGCCACGGTCGGCAGATCGCCGAACGCCTGGGCCAAGGACGACCGGCGCACATCGTCGGCACCGGAACGTCCCTCCACGCCGGGAGGATCGCCCACTACCTTCTGCGACCGCTGCTGCCGGCGGGCGTACAAACCATGGCCGCCATGGACTTCGCGCTCTATCCCCCACCCCTGCGGCGGGATGACGTCGCCGTGGTCATCAGCCACCGCGGCAGCAAACACTACAGCGTCGCGTCCGCGCGGCAGGCGCAGACCGCCGGCTGTTGGTGCGCCCTGATCACCGGCCAAGGGCAAAGCGCGGCCGCCGCACACGCCGACTGCGTCGTCCACACGGTGGCCCAGGAGCGATCCTCCGCGCACACCGTCAGCTTCGTTGCCGCCGTGGCCGCGCTGAGCACCGTCGCGAGCCACCTGCAGGGCGGCTGGTTGACCCGCGCCTACCTGCAAGACTCCATACCGCCGCTGCTGGCCGCCGCCGTCGCCCAGGACGAAGCCGCGCGCCGCCTGGCCGTCTGGCACCAGCGCCGCCGGCGCATCTGGCTGGCGGGTGCCGGCCCCAGCGGCGTGATCGCACAGGAGATCGCCTTGAAAATACAGGAGACCTCCTACATGGACGCCGTCGGCATGGATCTTGACGCGATGATGCACGGCCCGTTTCAGGCGTCGACGGCCGACGACCTCTTCATCCTCATCTGCCCAGACGGCCCGGCGGCCGGACGGCTCGGCGACGTCGCCAAGGCCGTCGCGGCAATCGGAGCGCACGTGCTGCTGGTGGGCGACGGGCCGGGCTGCAGGGCGGCCGGCGGTGGACTGGAGTCGCTGCGCCTCCCTGAGGCATACGAACCGTTCTCCGCCCTGGCCTGCGCGGTGGTGCTGCAGCTTCTCACCTACCACCTGGCCGTCGGCCGCGGCACGAATCCCGACGGCTTCCACCTCGAACAGCCGTCGTTCGCCGCCGCGGCGCAATGCCTCCGGCTGTGACGCGCCGTCCGCGCTGCGCGGGTGCGCCGGTGGCACGACCACCTCAAAACGGCGGCAGTGGTCGCTGGGCGCGCCTGCCGCGGGCGGCCGCGTTCACGCCCGGCAGGCCGCGCGCCCGCCACAGGTCCGCCGCGTAGGTGCGCGCCTGGCCGATCGAGGCCCCGCGCACCCACGTCCCGTCCAGGACGCGCACGGACACGGAGCGCACCGCCGCCGCCACCGCGGTACCCAATGCGGGCCCGCCGCCGTCGTGCGTCCGCAACGCGCGCAGGGCCAACTGGCGGCGCAGCCGGTCGGGGATGTAGGTCGACCAGAAGGCCGGACCCATGCGGTGCGCCAAAGACGCCTCCCCGGCCGGCAAGGGCTGCCGCCGCAACACGGCCACAAGGCGCAAGCGCCCGGCGGCATCGGGCAGCCCCGGCAGCCCGCGCGCCGCCCGCAGGATGGCCGCCGTGCCCAGGAGTCGCGCGAGGCCCGCCGTTGCCGCCCCGGTATGCCGCACCTCGGGCTGCATGGTTTCTGCCAGAGCAAACCCGCGGCTGCCCGGATAGTGGACGAACGAGCGCCAGCGGCTGCGCTGGCGATGGGCAACCGCCACAGCCGCCGACCACGCGGCCCGGGTCACCACGAGCGATCCGGCGTCCAGCACCGGCCGCTCGGCCCCGGGGGACCGATAGGCGGCCGCGATCGCCCGGTCCGTGGCCGCCCGCGGCACGATCGCCGGTCCACATGCGCTCAGCATCAGGGCCGCGGCCAGCGGTGCCAGGCCACGCCGCACGGCTCCCGCCCCCCCCCCACCGCGAGGGTAGGCCGCAGCGCGGCCCGCGGCAAGTGCATCCGGACCACCCGCGGGGGAACCCGGCGGGATTCGCGCGCCCGCACCCCCGTCTACCGCGCGCGCTCGCCCGCGGCCCCGCCGAGGCGAAGGTAGCCGGCGACGCTCACGGTCAGGAACGCGCCATAGGCGACCAACTGCAGCAGCGACGGCGCCTGGGCATACCCGAAAAAGCCGTGGAGCAATCCGCCAAGCACGCTGTGTTCGGCCAACAGCCTCCCGCTGTGCCAGACGACGCGGGTCGCAAACGGCAGCCACCCGAGCCGCTGCAGGTCCTGCACGCCGTCGGCCAGCAGCCCCGCGGCGAAGAGCAGCAGCACGACGCCCAGCGCATTGAAAAAGACCCCCAGGGGCAGGCGGCGGCCCAGGTGATACATCCAGTAACTGACGCCCAGTCCGAGGGCCAATCCCGCCGCCGCCCCCACGCCCAGGGCGAAGGGACGGGATCCCAACGCCAGGGCGAGCGTGAACAGGACCGTCTCCAAACCCTCGCGCCCCACCGTGATGAAGGCCAGCAGCGGCACCGCCAGGACACTCGATCCGGAATCCAGGGCCGCCGCGAGCTGAGCTTCCATCTCCCGGCGCAGGCTGCGCGCGTGGCGCTTCATCCAAAAGCTCATCCAGGTGAGCAGCCCGGTCGCGATGAGGTAGGTGGCACCCTCCAGCATCGCCTGCAGGCGCGACCCCGGATAGGCCCGCAGCAAATCAAAGCCCAGGACGCCGATGACGACATCCAGCGCCAGGGCGACCGCGACGCCCAACCACACCGCCGCCACGCGGTCGGGCCGTCCGGCGCGGTGGAGGTATGCCAGCAGCACACCGACGATCAGGCTCGCTTCCAGCGACTCCCGAAAGAAGATCGCCGCCGCGGCCAGCACGCGCCCGCCACCTCCTTGCGACCCTCGCCCGCACGCCCGGGCCCAACGGACACCGGTCGATCCGTGTGACCGGCAGGGCGTCTGCCACCGACCATCCCAATATCCGATCGGGTAAGTCGGATATGTGCGCGGCCATCTTAGGTTGCGCAAAACGATACTGTCAAGCGCGCGCGCCCAGATTTGCCGATCCCGGCAACGCCGACCTTGGCTTCATCCAGGCGCTAGGCGACCGCAACGTGCCGCTCTGCCTGTGTGCCACGTCCACCGCCGTGTTCCGCCTGTCGACCGGCACAGCCCCACCGCCACACCGTCGCGGACGTGCGCCCAGGTATCGCCAACACCCACTGGCACCCCGTCGCCTGCCGCGACGGGATCGATGGTGGGCCGTTGCAAGATCCGTAGTCAAATCTTGCATCCACCCGTTTCCGGGTAGAACCGCCGGTCTGACCCGAGGCGCAGTGCCTCCGTGCCGGCTTCCCGCTTCCCCCGAGGTCTGCCCGGCAGCGCCGGGTCTTACGTCCCCT
>DAHWHT010000090.1 GCA_027335515.1 Clostridia bacterium | reverse complement strand
CGCCATACGGCTTACGGGCTCTCTCGGGAGGGGCGACCGGCATGGGCTGGAACGCATGCTCCGGCCTCGGGCCATTCGCCCCACCGCGACGTGATTCGACAATCGTCATCAGGGGGTGCAGTATGCAGCCGAGTCGTAGCGAGCGGCCCAGTCGTCGGGAAGCTGGCGGGCGGCCAAGGCTAGGACGCTCGAGGCCAGGAAGCGGATGGAGACCCAGGGCAGCAGGAGGAACCTCGCGTTGTTCACGACGAGATGCAGGCGGGCCTGCCGTTGCTCTGGGCTCCAGCCGATGAAGTCGTCGCGCGGCGCGATCTTCCAGGCGGCGGCTCCGAAACCAAGGACGCCGAGCAAGGCGCCGTCGCCGTGGATGAAGTAGCGTAGCTGCGCCCCGGGCAGCGGGGAGTACCCAAGGTAATGGTAGCGAGCGACGAGGTCGTTCCAGTGGCGGGAAGCGGTCGGGCCCTCGATGCGGTCCAAAGTGAGGCGGGCGATGTCCCCGCGGGAGCCCTCGAGCCGAGGCTCCGGCGGGGTGGGGAGTGCCTCACCGAACGAGGTGCGGGCAGGAGAGGTGACGACATGCTGGGGCGGCGGTAGCGGGATGAGGCCATCGCGGTGCATGCGGAGCAGAGCGACGCTGCACGACATGTCCTTGAGCCCGCCATCGGGTTTGCGCCAACCGAACTCGGTGCAGAAGGCGCGGGAGATGGCTCGGCGGGAGGGCAGGAGCCGGGCCATTTCGCGGATACGGTCCAATTCGCGGTCGGTGAAGCACCGCCCGCAGTAGACAGCGGTCAAGGAAGCACCTCCTGTTACTAACGGGATTATTTGTTCTGGTTCGCCGGGTGGCATTGCCCGGCGTCACGACCACGAAGGGGGGCGACGGCTGGCTTGCGGCGCCCTGGCCGGCGAGAGGCGGGTGCCGTAGCCTTGTCCAGGCGGCAGGCCACCCTGCCGGCTGGCCGGGCGTCTGGCGCCCGCAGAGGCTCGCCGGCCAGGGCCAGACGTTGCCCCCCGTCAGGCACAAGTGACGGTGGCAATGCCCATCTCCCTGAACGTGGACAAATAATCCCGTCAGCTACACCTCCCGTGCCGGGCCGAGGACCGGCCTGGATCGGCGTCACAGGGCATTGGACCATCATGGCGGCCGGGCGGGATTCCGCGTGCGCCCGAGGGATGCGCGCTGGGGTCCAGGCGTCGCGGAAGCCGCGCGAGCACCTCCTGCAGGGGGCCCGGCGGCATTGGAGCGCCGATGGAACGGGGCGGGATTCCGCCTGTGCGCGGAGCGAGCGGAGGCTGGGCCGGCGAACGGCATCTGGGCGCACGTCTGCTCTGCGGGGGCAGATGGCATTGCGGATACAGCGCCCTCTTCGTCGGCGCACGGGGCTTCCGGGATGGT
Source organism: Clostridia bacterium (assembly GCA_027335515.1). Next base: position 3,776 of record DAHWHT010000090.1, on the reverse strand, counting down.
GGCCGCGGCGGGCTCAGGTGGGCCGCTCGTGGACCCGTCCCCCGTGCGCACGGTGGTCTGCGGCGCACCACAGAGCGAGGCAGGTGGCACTGCGGGTGCGGCGCCCTCGTCGTCGGCGCACGGGGCTTCGGGGAGGGTGGCCGCGGCGGGCTCGGGTGAGCCGTTCGTGGGCCCGTCCCCCGCGGGCCCGGTGTTCTGCGGCGCACCACCGGGGCGCTCGGCCGCGGCAGCAGCCGGGCTGGGATGCCAGGCCCAGGGAACGAAGCGGATCCAGTCTTCCGGCACCGTGCCCCTCGCTTGGGCGCAGGCCGCGAAGTAGGCCAGGGTCCACGCCAGCGGCTGGCCTCCATTCTGCACGAGGGTTTGGCCGATGCTCCAGACCTGGCAGGCCTGGTCCACGGCCCATCGTGCGCCGGAACCGTAGGCGTTCTTGCGGATGACGACCGGAAGGCGCTCCTGACGCTCGTCAAGATTGTTGTCGATTGGGTGATGCGGATCGTCAGCGCAGCGCGTGAGTTCCTCCCAGTGCTCGGCGCCGAACTCCAGCACGTGGCGCAGTTCGGGAGCCAACGTGCGCTGGCTCAGGTGCTGGGCGCGGACGTACTCCATCTCCTCCAGGCAGCCCCGGAACACCGTCTGTGCCTCCTGCTGCTCCTCGGACCCGTCCGGGGCCAGGTCGCGCCGGTGATGCAGATAGAAGAGGTCCGCGATCATCCCCAGCCACTGCTCCACCTCGGCCGCGACGCGGCCGTCGCCCCGATGGTGCGCCGGGATGTCCAAGAACAACCGCCTGTAGTGCGCCCAGCACCTCGAGAGCTCCAGCCGGCGCTCGGTGGCGTTGGCGACCCGCGCCGCCTTGTCGTAGCTGGCCAGGAAGTCGCAGATCAGGTCGACGACCTGGCCGCCCCAGTCTGTCCCGTCCAGCCCCAGGTAGCGCAGCACCACCGTGTGGTCGCGGCCGGGGTCAAACAGGTAGACGGTCGTGTCCAACCCCACGAAACACCAGATGTAGCCGCGCTTGCCCTTGGCCAGCCAGAGCTGCCGCCAAGTCGTCTCGTCGGCGTGCAGATACGGGCTCTGGCGGTTGCGCGCACACACGGCCTCATAGATCGGCTGCAGCAACGGCTGCACAGCCTGGAACACCCCGACGAACGTCCCGTCAGACACGGACGCCCCGTGCTGCTTGAGAATCGTGGTGATCCGGTGCAGCGGCAGACCCCACATGTAACGCGCCGTCACCGCCCAGGCGATGGTGCCCGTCGACAGGCTCCCGCGCGGGATCAGCTTCACCGGTGCCCCGCCGCGCACGATCCGCTCCGTCCCCGCACACCTGCACGTGGCCACGTACGTCAGACGGTGGTGAACCCTCCGCCGCACTCGGAGCTCGACGTCCAGCTCCTCCGACGTGTCGTCCGCGAGCAGGACCAGCGGGCTGCCGCAACGGTGGCAGACCTTGTCCTCCTCTGCCACGTCATGCTCCACGTGTTCCTCCGGCAGACCCGCGTACCGGTCCCGCCGCCGACCGTGGCCCTGCGCCCCCGGCCGCTGACCCCGCCGCCTCCCCTCCGCTGCCGCGTACCCCTCGCCGGGCTGCTGTTCGCTCCGGCGACCGAACCGCGCCCGAGCGTGCTGGCCCACCGTCACCTGCAGCTTGCGCGCCACTTCCTCCGCGCGTTGCACTTGAGCGAGCAACACCGCCCGCTCCGCCGCCCACTTCGCGCGGTCCCGTTGGCGCAGCCCCCACAGCCGCGCCAACGCCGCGCACAACCTATTCTCCCGATCGATCGACGGCCGCTCCGCCCGCCTCGGGTGCCTCAGCCACGGCCGAACTCTCTCAAGCACCGTATCCTTCATAGCGGCTTACACGCTACCAGCTCAGTCCAGTCCCTCTCAGCGTCCCGCCAGCCCCCGGCTCATGCCCCCTCCTTCCATCGCCGCCGACAGGTGTTTGGCGCAGCTTAGGAGCCGTAAAATATTAACTCCTGGATATCGCGTCGCCCCCCTTGACTTCCTTTCACAAGGCGTCACGGGGCGGCTGGGCCGCGTGGACGGAGCGTATAGTTCCAGAGGGAACTGGCATCGGTGGGCCGCTCGAGGTGCAGCGCTTCCATCTCCTGATCGGACACCCGCCGCCCCGTCGGGTACTCGCGGGTGTCGAGTTCACAGCGGATGCGCAAGCCGGTCTCCGTCGTGGTCGCAGCGATCAGATTGACGACAACCTCGCGGCTGACAAGGGGGCGAGCCCGCCAGTTCATGCTTACCGCGGACCACATGCGGTGCTCTACTTTATTCCACTTGGAGCTGCCGGGCCGAAAGTGGCACACCGTAATCGCCAACCCAACGTCGTCGCTGAAGCGCTGCAACGCGGTTTTCCATAGGCGCAGGCGTGATCCGTTGCTGCCGCCCCCGTCGGCGGTGATCAATAGTTCCGATGCCTTGGGGTAGCCTGCCGCACCCATCTCCTGCCACCAGCGCCGTATGCCCGCAACGGCGAACTCCGCTGTGTCGTGATCGATGCCGACGCTTACCCAGCCCTCATTCCGTTGTGGATCGTACACGCCGTACGGTATGACCTTGCCCTGCTCCGGGTCAATGAAGTCATGGGCGTTTACCTCAAGCGGCTGCTTGGTCGGCCGGTACTCCTGCCCGCCATTTTTGTAGTTGCCGATCAATTCCTTCTTCTTCGTGTCGACAGAAATGATTGGCTGGTCCTGATCCATGAACGCTTGGCTTACTTCCGCGATGTGCCGGAACTGGGCGTCCCGGTCCGGGTGGTCCGCGCCCCGTTCGAACCGCTTCCGCGGCGCTTGCAGGCTGTATCCGTTGCGCTGCAATAACTGGCCCACCGCCGGCGCACTGACCGGCATGCCTTGGGCCGTCAGCTCGCTCGCCAGGTGGCGCAGACTCTTCGTGGTCCACAAAAGCGGAGATTGCGGGTCACCTTGGGTGGCCTCTTCGACTAACCTCAACAGGCTCGACTCCAGTTCCGGATGCACTGCGGTGATCGGTTTGCGTCCGGCTCCCCGAACACGCACTCGCCCGTCGTCCAGCGCACGCTCCCCCCGGAGCTGTTGCGCGCCCACACGCAGCGTATCGGCAGCCAAGCCCGTGATCTCGGCGATGACCGCCTGGCCCCCGTGCGGCAAGGACAGCACCATCGCCGCGCCCAGCAGGCGTCGCACCTTTTCGTCCAGATGCTCCCGCAAGAGTTCGTACATCGTGCTGTATCGACGCTGATCCTCCGCGGAAAACCACTCGGCGCGCTCGATCTCGCCCACCCCGCCCCATCCAGAGGCCCTCAGCCTAGACTACCTGGTTGGAACCAAGGTTGTCCAGCACCACCCGTCATGGCTCGCATCCCCACCCCCCTACCACCCCAGAAACCAGAAACGGGGACGCTATTCTAACGGTCCAGGCCGTCGTTGTGCAGAGCCACCTGCACGAAACCATGGGTTAAAAGTTTACGGGACCATAGGCCCCGGCTCTCGCCGTTCCCGCCATCCGAGGTGGTGTTGCGCCAGCCGGTGGCGCGCCCCCGCCGTCACCGGCGTGCCCGTGTCGGCGGTGTGCCACCCACCCCGGCGCACCGGGACCGGGCTCACGGGTGTGTCACCCGCCAACCCCTTGGGGGAGTAGGTGGATGACGCGGTTCTTGGGGCGTGGTGTGCCGGCGCACAAGGGCGGCAGAAGCGCCCGCGAAGGGGGATGACGCCCTCGAAGGCTGCTCCATGCCGACGACGTTGCAAGCGTCAGCGAGTCGCCTCGCAACGGTTGGG
>DAHWHT010000087.1 GCA_027335515.1 Clostridia bacterium | reverse complement strand
AGGGCCTGGTCGGTGTAGGCGCGGTCCTTGGCGGGGTTGCCCCCCGGGACGTGCTCGTCGCCCGCATGGTCGTAGCCGAGCTTTTTCAGACCGATGCCGAAGTGGGTCTTGCCGAAGTAGGCCGTGGTGTAGCCGGCGTCGCGCAACTCCTGGCCCACGGTGCGCTCCTCGCCGCTGAGGTGGGCGGTGTGCCCGTGGAAGCCATAGATGATCATCACCCCGGCCTCGTGCGGATACAGGCCGGTCTGCAACGACACCCGCGACGGGACGCACTGCGGGTTTGAGCAATACAGGTGGGAAAAGCGCACCCCCTCCCCCGCCAGCCGGTCGAGGGCCGGGGTGAAGGCCGCGGGGTCGACGGCACCCAGGCGCTGGTTTTGCATCTGGTCGCAAATCACAAACAGCACATGCGGCTTTCGGGCCAACACGATCCCTCCCGCCGCGCACCGGACCAGCCGGCCGCGGTGTTATAACACTTGGCGTCCGGCGCACTCGGACCTGCCCACCCACCGGGGTGTTCCCCGACGAAGCTCGTCGGCTCAGCCCCGCGGGCCTGGACCGTAGCGCGCCTGCGCCCAGGACCGCAGCGGCGCGACCGTTGGCTGGCCGACGCCGGGCGGCGGCGACCAGGGCAGGGACGCGCCCAGCACCGCCTCCAGCCGGGAGCGGGCCTGGGCGACGGCCTCCGCCGCCTCCGCGGCGACGTCGCGCTTCTCCCCCGGATCCCGTACCAGGTCGTAGGCCTGCGGCGCGCCGCCGGCCTCCCCCAGGTCGAAGCAGACGTTCCAGCCAAGGTCGCGCACGGACGCCCGCCCGCCCCAGCCGGTCACCGTGTGGTCGCGCAGGCTGGAGCGCGTTCCCTGGACCAATTCCCAGGCGTTGTGTCCATCCAGGGGTTCGTGGGCCACGCCAAGCAGGCCCAGCAGGGTTGGAACCAGATCGTGGCCCTGTACGAAGCCGTCGATGCTGCGGCCGGCGCCCTCGCCGCGCGGGTGCAGGAGCAGCAGATTGAGCTGGGTGTTGTATGGATGGAGGTGGGCCGCGCTCTTGCCAAAGCGGCCGTCGTCCCAGAGCTCGGTGCCGTGGTCCGACACGACGACCACCAGCGTCTCCTCACGCAGGCCAAGGTGCTCCAGGCGGCCGAGCAAGAACCCCAGCCAGCGATCGACCAGGGTCACCTCACCGTAATACAGGGCGCGGGTCCTCGCCTTTTCCGCCTCGGTGATCCCGGCGAAGTTCTGCGGGAAGATGTAGTCGCCGCCGCCCGCCGGCGGGGCATAGGCGTCGGCATACCCGGGGGGCGGGTCCCAGGGCTCGTGGGAATCGAAGCTGTCCACCCACAGAAAGAACGGACCGTTGTCGCGGTTGTCCTCCAACCAGCGGGCCGCGCTGCGGAAGACCCGCGGCGCCTGCCAGTCCTCCTCGCTGCGCCGGTCCCTCTGGTTGAGCAGATACTGTGTCATGCCGGCGTGGCGCAGGCGGTCGACCGGTCCGGCCGGCAGGTGCCGCGCCAGGGCCTCCAGCGGGAGGTGGCCAGAGCGCCACGGATCGGACTCCTGGCCGCGGACGAAGTCCCAACTCAGAAAGCCCCGGGTGAAGTTCATCGTGGGCTTGAACATGTGGTAGGTATCGGCGACGAGCCCCGTCGCGTACCCCGCCTCGACCAGCCGCTCCGCCAGGGTGGGCTGTTCGGGCGGCACCTTGTGCCAGCCGGTCGAACCCGAGCCCCCCAGGCCGCGGGTGTCAAACTGGAACCGCCACGGAAACGAGCGGCGGCCGGTGAAGAAGGTCCGCCGCGTCTGGATGGTGGGTTGGGCCTCGCCGAAGGCACGGGTGAACCGCACCCCCTGGCGGACGCAGGACTCCAGGGTCGGCGTGCGCACGGCCGCCGAATCGATCAGATCCGCGCGCAGGGTGTCGATGCAGACCACCAACAGGTTCATACCGCTCCCCCCTTCCCAGCGGTGCCCGCCGCGGCGGGATAGGCATCGCGCGCAACCCCCCGCTCGCGCAGGAACGCCGCAAACCAGTCGTCCAGTTCGGCCACCACCGCCGGGTGCGCCCCCGCCTGATCGCGCGACTGCAGCGGGTCGGCCTGAAGATCAAACAGCCGCGCCGGTTGACCGCCGGGCTGGTAGACCAGGCTCCAGCGCGGGGTGGTCAGCGTGGGTTGGCCGCGGTGCGGACAGGAAACGGCCACCTCGCGGCGCCAGGCGTCCCCGCGCAGCAGGTCCAGCAGCGACTGGCCCTCCAGGCCTTCGGGACGCGCGGCGCCAGTGGCATCCAGGAGCGTGGGCAGCAGGTCCACCGGCTGCACCAGGGACTCCAGGCGCAGCCCCCGGCCGAGCCCCTGGGGGTGGCGCAGCATGCAGACCTGATGCGCCACCCCCTCATACAGAGGCGTGGGCTTTCCGACCTGGTTCTGGTCGCCGGGGTAGTCAAGGTAGTGGCCGTGGTCTGAAAGGAGCACCACCAGGGTGCGGTCGCGCAGACCCAGGCGGTCGAGGCTGTCCAGCACCCGCCCCACCCAGTGGTCGACCATCGTCACCTCCCCCGCATACAGCGCGCGCATGTGGCGAATCTCCGCCGCGCTGTAGGGTTGCGCGCTCCCATATACGGGTGAGATCAGGACCTCGCCGCGGTAGCCGGGATCGTAGCGGTCGACGTAATGGGCGGGCGGGTCCCAGGGCTCGTGGGGGTCGAACACGTCGAGCCACAGCAGGAAGGGCGGGCCGCTGCGGTTGTGCTCCAGCCAGTCCACGGCGGCGCCCAGGACGCGCGGCGCGAACCAGTCCGCCTCATAGCGGCGGCACGAGACGTTCTTGAGATAGACGTTCTTCAACCGCTCGGCGTTGCGCAGCCGCGCCGCCTCCGCCGGCAGCACGGTCTGCGCCGAGGCGTCGACGACGTGACGATCGCCCTCCTGGCCGCGGATCCACTCCCAACCATCGAACCCGCGATCGAACTGGTGGCCGTCACGGAAGAGATGGTAGGTGTCCGCGATCAACTGGGTGACGTAGCCGCGCTCCTTGAGTTGGGTGGCCAGCACCGGCACGTCGCGCGGCAGCGGGCTCCAGGGCCGGTGTGGAAAGGTGTAGCGGCCGGTCATCCAATCGGTGCGACAGGGGATGGTCGGAAACGACCCGATGTACGAACGGTTGAAGCAGGCGGCCTCGGCCGCAAAGCGGTCCAGTTCCGGGGTGTGCACGCCATTGCGCCCCCAGGCGTGGACATGGTCGTGCCGCAGGGAATCCATCGCAATACAAAGGACGTTCGGTCGCGCCGCGTCCGTTGCGCCGCCCACCGCCCCACCCCCACAGGTGCCGGTCGGCTCCAGGCACAACCGGCGGACAACCACCCCTTCCGCCGTGGCGCGCCTTCCCCTCTCACGTCCGGGCCCGTCCCGGACGCACTGCCAAGTTCCCACCGGCACGGGGGCCCCGGACCGTGCCCCGGACCCCCGGGGGGACCTCACACAACGCTCACCGGCGCATCACGCCGATTTCACCTATCCACACCAGACTGAGGCCGCGGCGATCGGGGCCGCGGCCCGACCACCGCAGGGAAGGAAGCGGATCCACCATGCGCCTACGTTCCATCGCCCTGGCCGGCACGGTTCTGCTCATGACCAGCGGTATCACGGCCGCCGTGAGTTCCATCGGCGGCGGCGGCGCCTTCGCCGCCAGACCCCCACCCAGACCGCCGCCGCCCGTCCGGTTTCATCGAGTGCCACGGCATCCCACGGCGCTTCCGTGCGCCAGGGACCCAACGTGCGCAGCGGGGCGCCGGACGGCACCGAGGGCCATCCGGCTGGCCACGGCCACAAAAAGGGCCGCTGAGGGCGAAGCGAGCGGTGGCTGCCAGCGCTGCCACCGCTCAGACCACCGCGTCGTCGAGCCATAGGTAGCGGGCGGCCAAGGCCCGGCTGCGACCGTCCAGGGCGGATGGTTGCAGCAGACAGCGCCGCTCGTCGCGATCGGTGAACAGCAGGCGTCCGTCCGCCAGCGGTCGGACGTGGTCGGCCAGATTGGGCAGGTGCAGCCGGAGGGGGCCGCGGTCCGTCTCCACATCCCACACCTGGGCGGGATTCCATTCATCCTCGCGATACTCTTCACGGACGGCGACCACCATGTGCACCCGCGGCACGACGTAGCGCAGTTCCAGCGCCTCATGGCAGACGGCCCTGGACTCCACCGCGAGCAGTTCCGGGTCCTCCAGCATACCGATGAGGCTGCCGTCACCCGCGAAAAAGACCGCCCACTCGTTGGCGGCAGTCAGTGGAAAGGCGCGGTAGCACGCCACCTGGAGGTAGGAACGGTCGCCCAGGGTGAGGCGCACCAGACCGCCGGCCCCCTGGTGCAGCCGGACCTGCTCGGGGTCCAAGATCGGTGGGCCTCCGTCCGACGGGGCCGCATCCGATTCGTTTTCAGTCGCGCCGCCCTCTCGCACCGCCACGCCTCCGATCCGAAACACGCTGCCGCCCAGAGATCGCTTGCAGATGCCCGCTCGTGCCCAGGGCCCATCCCACCCTGCCCTACCCGCGCAACTGCGTCACCAGAAGATCGAGCGCCTCCCCCAGCACCGGGGCGGAACCGCCGGCTGGCAGGTAGAACGCCGGGGGGTTGCTCCAGTAGAACCCGAACTGGCCGCTGGTGCCGCGGTCCTGCGCCCACAGGGAGGCCGCGTTGTGCGCCAGATAGGTACGGTACCGGCCCGTCAGCCCGTTCAGGGCCGCGAGGTTGCGCACGAAGACCCCCTTGCCGACCCAGGCGGGCGCATAGGTGCACGGGCTGGTCTTGCAGGCCTCGGTCAGGATGCCCCCGGCGCTGCGCAGGGTGGGTTGCGCCACCTGGGGAT
>DAHWHT010000068.1 GCA_027335515.1 Clostridia bacterium | reverse complement strand
CGTGGCGGCTATCACCTGGGGCTCGGACGCCCACCTGGCGATGGCCGGCGCCCTGCTGGCCATCGTGGCGGGACCGTCGCTGCTCATCCTCGGCCAGCTGCAGAAGATCGTGCCGTTCATCGCCGCCCTGGATGCGTCGGTCGCCGCCAAACGGCGCGGCAAGGTACCGAAGACCGAGGCGCTCTTTCCTCGGAATCGGGCCTGGATACTGCTGCCGCCGCTGGCCTTGGGATTTGCCGCGGAGATCGCGGGTGTGGCGACCGCCACCCCGCTGGTGCTCCGGTTGGGAGCAATCCTGGTGTTACTGGGCGCATTGGGCTACGTCCTACAGCAGTCGCGGGCCGTTGGCCCTTGGATGTCCGCGCGACGCACGCCCTAGACGCTCAGACCTTCAGCCAGGCCTCCAGCTTGCCGGGGTCGATCAGGAGCGCCCCGTCGTCGGCCCATCGCAATCCCCCGCTGTCGCGCAGCTGGCTGAGTGTGCGCGTTACTGTCTCGCGAGAAACGCCGGTCAGCTGGCCGAGCTCCCGGTGGGTCGGCAGGTTCACGCGGAATTGGCCCTTGTCGTCCTGCTGGCCCTGTTCCCGGGCAAACTGGACGAGGGCGGAAACCACCCGCCCCGCCGCGCTGCGCAGGGCCAGGTCGTAGATCCGCCCCTGCGCCCACAACAGGCGCCGAGCCAGTTGCTGCAGCAGCGTCCACGCCAGGTCCCCGTGCCGCTGTGCCAGTTGCGCAAGATCCGTATTGCGGATGCTGCCGATGTGCGCCTCGGTTTCCGTCTGCGCCGAGGCCGGGTAGGACCGACCATCAATGAAACTGGTGATCGCCAGCAGTCCGCCCTTTTCCAACACCTGGAGCGTCTGCTCATTGCCACCCGCGGTGTCCCGAAAGACGCGCACCCGGCCGTCCATCACGAAGTGGAAGCTCTCCGAGGGCTCCCCTTCCACAAAGACGAACATGTTGCGGCGGTAATGGCGCACGCTCGTCGCCTCGGCCACCGCCTGCCGGGTCTGCCCCGACACCCGGGCAAAGAGCGGGACCCCGGTCAGCGTCTCCGGATCACACGGCACTACACATCGCCCCTGTGGCAGAAGCTGCCTGGGACAAGCACTTCCCGTCGGCCGGCCAAACTCCTGTCTTCTCGTCCAACGGCGTGCTGGTGGCGGCGGGGGGGCAGTGCGTCCACCGCCCCCCGTGCCACCGGCCCCGCAGGGCTGCCGCCGGCACCACCCCAAGGGTGCCCCCTGCGTGGGTATGGACGCCGGGCCACCGCCATGGATATCAGGACGCGGCCGCCGTCTTGGCGATTCGCACCCGCCAGACCTCGGGACCGCTCTCGAGGTAACTCCACTCGAACTGACCCGGCCGTTCGGCGTCAAACTCGTAGTGAAGGGGTTTTGGATCGTGGTCGTTGACCAGCAGCATCGCAGTCCCCGGCTCCAGCGCCAGGAAGGTTTCGTGGATCCGCAGGTGCTTCTCCCGGGGCGGCAAGGGGCGGACATCCAACGTCGCGGCAAAGGCTTCGGCCATGACACATCTCCTTACTGTCCGCGGTTGATCTTCCCCCGCGGCAACGCCCAGGGTAACGTCCACGGAAAGCCGGCCCTGTGATCGCGGTCACCATGCAGCGCCCCATAGGTCTTACCGTTACCCATAACGGATGTTCATGCCGGGGTCGGGGGCCAACGGCGACAGGGAGGCACAGGGCGCGATGCAGGTGTGCTGCCTGGGTAGACCGTGTCCGGTAGAGTCGCCGGTAACAGGGACGGCAGCAGTCGGGGGCGGGCGGGGGTGAATTAGGCAGTTTGAACGGGCGACGGCCCGTTGGGGGTGGGAAGTGAAGGATGGCGTTGGGCGCTCCGGGCTTGGAGGGGAGGCAGCGGCTCGGCACGGCATCAGTTGCGGCGCTGCATGATACGCCACATGGCGGTGATGTCGGGCAACCTGCGTAGTCCGCGCCAGATGACCTTGACGCCTGGTTCCCCGTCGCTCCTGCGGCCAATGAACCCGCCGAGCTTGGCGATCCAGCGGACCGCAGTGTGCAGATCGGGTGGTTCAGCGGGCGGGGTTGGCGTTGCGTTGATGAAGCAGGCCAAGGCACGCCACTCATCGTCGGAGAGCAGGGGGGTGCAGGGCTGGTCGGGATGCTCCCGTGCGCCATAGGTGAGGGCGAGCAACCGCCAGGCCACAACAGAGAAGACGGCCAAGGCGCGCTGGATGCGCACGGCCTCTGCCAGTTGGAGCTCCTGGACCCTGCAGCCGCTTTTGAGTACGAAGTGGAAGCGTTCGATCTTCCAGCGATGGGCGTACCACTGCAGACGTTGGGCCGCGTCGGCGGCAGTGACCACCGGCACGTTGGTGAGCAGTAGCCAGTTTAGGGGCTGCTGTCCCCCAGGGCACATCACCTCCCTCGCCAGGAGGGCCGTGACGCGGACAGGGCCGAGGGCACGCTTGCCTGACGGGGGAGCCAGCTCGACCGTGACGGCCTGCAGTGCAAGCTGGGCCTGACGTGTTGGGCGGTTGTCGGCACGCGGGACCGTGATCATGACCACGCCCAGCACCTTGGCCGCCTCGGCGGCTTCCCAGAGCCGCTTCTCCTGTCCGTTTGCCAGACGGCGGTTATGCGTGGCGCGCGCGACGAAGGGATGGTTGCCGCGTACCGCGGCGTGCAGGTACTCGATGGTGTCTGATTCGCGGTCGGAAACGGCCACCACCTGGGTGCCGGCCGGGATGTCCCGGGTGACGTGCTTCAGCATCTTGATCCAACGGGCGCTTTCCTTCTCCTCCGGCGTCTTGGCGGGGCGGTCCGGCTTGGCAGGCGCCGTGGTGGCAGCCGGATCTTTCCTGGCCCAGAGGATGGCACCCAACAAGCCCAGTGGTTCGCCGCTTTTGGCGTCGATGGCCAGGGCGGAGTGCATGCCAAACCCGCGTTGCTTCTGCCGGTTGGCGCCGATGGGGCCCAATCCGGTCATGTGGGGGTGCGTCGTGTAGTTGAAGAAGGTCGTGTCTTGCGCGACGAGGACGATGGGGCGGCCTTTCAGGCGCCCCATCGTGGACTGCGCGTGGGCTTCAAAGACCGAGCGCGCCTGGACCCGCCGGTTGCTGAAGAAACGGTAGGCCGCCTTAAGGTCACCCCAGCTCTGAAACGTCTCAGGCAAGGAACCGTTGGGAGCCACGATGAAGGCGGCGACCAGCTTGGCCAGCCGGACATTCAGCCGAGCGTCGCCAAGGCATGCGGAGAGCAACTCCCGCAGAGCCCACAGAAACGTTTCCCCCAACGCCATAACCACACGAGAGCAGTTGGACGCCAAATAGGAAAATCATGGGTCAAATTCTGGAAAATGAGCCGCAATCGTTCGACATATTTCGACATGCCGACTTGTGGGTAATGGTAAGCCCATAGGTCACCGCGCGCCCCAGCCATGTTCTCCACCATGGCAAGTGTTGGTGTCCGCCCGATTCTGGTGATCCCGCTCACAATCCAGGCGGGTGGGTAGGCTTACGCTGGAAGGCAGGATGAACCAGGCGCAGGAGGTGCGATGGTGGAGCCAAGCGGAATCGCCCCGCAGGAGTCGGAGCTTTTAGAGGCATTGCGGACCGTCGTGGATCCGGAGATCGGCCTGAACGTCGTGGA
>DAHWHT010000065.1 GCA_027335515.1 Clostridia bacterium | reverse complement strand
AGGGGAGTCGCTGGTCCGCAACTTCCTTGCGGGCCGCCGCGCGGCGGCCGCGGCGGGGGCCCCCGAGGGCGGGCTGCGGGTCGGCTACCTGCCGGACATGTTCGGGCACATCGGGCAGATGCCGCAGGTGCTGCGGGGTTTTGGCATCGACAACGCGGTGCTCTGGCGCGGCATCTCCGGCGAGGCCGCCCCGGCCGAGTTCGTCTGGGACGGGCCCGACGGGTCCTCGCTGCTGGTCCTGCACCTGCCCGACCGCACCGGCTATTCCATGGTGCACCGCCTGAAGACGGATCCGCGCGAGGCCCTGGGCCAGATCGCGGGGCTCTGGCCGGAACTGGACCCGGGTACGCACACGCCGCTGCGCCTGCTGCTGGTCGGCTCCGACCACGTCGAGCCGCAGCGCCGCCTCGCGGAGCTGCTCGCCGCAGTGGCCGCGTTGGAGGGCGCCCCCGCCGGCGTTGCGCACGGCGGGCTGGGCGGCTACGTCGACCGCCTCCGCGCCGCACTGCAGGCGGGCGGGCTCTTGCCGCCGGACTGGTCGCGTTCGGGTGGGGGCGCGGTCGGGCTCGAGCGGCGGGCCGGGGAACTGCGCGACACCAACCGCTCCGAGCGCGGCGGCTTCAACTTCCTCCTGCCCAACGTGCTGTCCTCGCGCCAGCCGCTCAAGCAGCGCAACGCCGCCGTCGAGCGGGAACTGGTCACCTGGGCCGAACCCCTTGCGGCCCTGGCCCACCTGTATGGGGCGCCGCCCGCCTCCGCCTTTTTGCGGCTCGCCTGGCGGCAGTTGCTGCAAAACCACCCGCACGACAGCATCGGCGGCTGCAGCCGCGACGAGGTCCACCGGGCCATGGCGGCCCGTTTCGACGCCGCGGCGGAGATCGCCCAGCAGGTGACCCTTGAGTCGGCCGCCCGCCTCGCGCTGCGCGTGAACACCGCCGATCTGCCGGCGGAGGGCCGCCCCATCCTGCTGCTCAACCCCACGGCCCAACCGCGCCGCGGGGTGGTGGATGTGTGCGTCGATCTGATGCCGGGATCGTGGCGCGACCTGGAGGTCCTGGGACCGGACGGCGCGCGGGTGCCGGCCCAGGTGGTGGAGCGCGAGGACGCCTTTCGCGCCCGGGGCATGCCGGAGCCGGAACTGTTCGGGGTGGTGGTGGCCAACCCGGCCGCAGGGCCGGCTCCTGGGTGGTTTACCGCCTTTGAGGGTTGCCAGCAGGTCCGGCTGCGGGTGCAAGCGGATGTTCCGGCGATGGGCTGGTCCACCTATCGGGTGCGGCCGGTGCGCCGTGGACGCGTGAACCGCGGCAGCCTCCGCACCGGACCGCTCGCCGCGGACAACGGCCGCATCGCGATGGAATGGACGCCCCAGGGCGAGTTGACGTTGCGCAGCCACGCCGACGGCCGGGTCTGGCGCGGGTGCCTGCAGTTGCACGACGGCGGCGACGCGGGCGACGGCTACTGCTACGCCCCGCCGCCGGAAGACAGCGCGCTGGTCTGGCAGCCGCGCGGGGTGGCGGTCGTGGAAGACGGTCCCCTTGCCGTGCGCTTCCGGCTGGAGGGGGAATTCGTGCTGCCCGCCGGGCTGGAGCCGGGACGCCGCCGCCGGGCCGAGGCCACCGTCGCCTGCCCGGTTCGCGTCGACGTGACTCTGGCCGCGGACGCGCTGTTGGTCGATGTGGCCGTCCGCTTCACCAACCTGGCGCGCGACCACCGCCTGCGGCTGGTCGTGCCGACCGGGCTGCGGCCGAAGTCCGCCCGGGCCCAGATGCAGTGGGACATCGTCGAACGCCCCACCGCCCCGGATCACCCGCCGGAGGCGGTGTGGATCGAGGACGGGCCGTCCCAGCACCCGACGCACGGCTTTGTCGATGCCGCCGAGGGGCCGGGGGATGCCGGTTTTGCGGTCATCGGTTGGGGGCTGTATGAGTATGAGCTGAGCCCCAACGGGGAGCTGGCCCTCACCCTGCTGCGGGCGGTGGGCCATCTGGGGGCCCCCGAGCCCCTGACGATCATCAACGGCGCCGGGCCGCGGTTCGCCACGCCGGACGGTCAACTGCCGGGGGAGACCCTGGAGTTGCGCGCCGCGCTGGTGCCGCACGGCCCGGGGACCGACCTTTGGGCATACGCCCGGGCCTGGCAGCAACCGGTGCGCGCCTTTCCGCAATCGCGCCACCCGGGGCAGCTGGCGCTTTCGGGGTCCTGGGTGGAAGTGCCGGCGGGCGTCGACATCTCGGCGCTGAAGGAGGCCGAAGACGGCGACGGCGTGGTGCTGCGGCTGTTCAATCCGTCGGAGCGTCCGCTGACCGGGCGGGTGCGGGTGGGGGCCGCGGCGATCCCGGTGGAGACGGTGCGCCTGGATGAGTCGTCGGTGGGGGGATTGGCGGCGGACGGGGACGGCGGCGTTCCGCTGACCATCGGGCCGCGCGCGCTGGTGGGAAGTCGCTGGCGCGGCCGGCCGCCGCAGCCCTAGGTTGGGGCGCCGGCGGAATCCCGTAAGCCGCAAGTCCAGGCATCAGGGAGGGTTCGGTCGTGGCAACGGAACCGATGTGGGATCTGGGGCGGAGGCGGCGGCTGGCGCGGATCGTGCGTCCGGCGACGGGGCGTGCGGTGGTGGTGGCGTTGGACCACGGACTGTTCATCGGTCCACTGCCGCAATTGGAATCGGTGCCCGCGGCGGTCCGGGGGGTCGTGGCGGGTCGGCCGGACGCGGTGCAGCTGACGCCGGGTGCCACCCTGGCCGCCGGGGAGGCGTTTTGCGGCAGTGACCGACCCGCGATGATTCTGCGACTGGATGCGACCAACCTTTGGCGCTCCAAGCCCAAGCCGCACCCCGCCTACCACGCGCGCGTCGCCACCCCGTTGGAGGCGGTGCGCCTGGGGGCGGACGCGGCGGTCTGCTTCCTTTTTGTCGGCTACGAAGACGACACGGTGGAGCGCGACAACCTCGAACGGGTGGCCAACTGGGCCGCGGAGTGCCGTGGGCTGGGAATGCCCCTGATCGTCGAACCGCTGGCCATCACGCCCAGCGGTGGCGCCGTCCGCGACCCCGATGTCGTGCGGCTACTGGTCCGCATGGCCTGGGAGGCGGGCGCCGACATCATCAAGGCCGACTACACCGGGGATCCGGAGTCCTTTCGCACCGTGGTCGAGTCGGTGCCGGTGCCGGTGCTGGTCCGCGGTGGTCCGCGCATGGACGGGGTCGCCGACAGCCTGCGCGTCGTCGCCGACTCGCTGGCCGTGGGTGCGGCGGGCGTCGTGTTCGGCCGCAACATCTGGCAGCAGCCGGACCCGGCGGCCATGGTGCGCGCCATCGACCACCTCTGCCACGGCGGCGGGGACCTGGACGGGGCGGTGCGCCTCGCGGCGGGCCAGGGATCCTGAGGCGGCCGAATCCCACAAGCGTCCATAGGGGGGCACCGCGCATGGCGCGCACGATCCGGATCGGCATGATCGGCTACGGACAGATGGGGCGGATTCACGCCTATGCGTACCGCACCATTCCGCTGTTCTATGACCCGCTGCCCTTTGAACCGGTACTGGCCGCCGTGGCCGACGTCATGCCGGGCGCCGCGGAGAAGGCGGCCCGGCAGGCGGGCTTCGCGCAGGCCAGCAGCGATTGGCGGCGGGTGGTGGAGAGCCCGGACATCGACGTGGTCGACATCTGCACGCCCAACGCCGATCACCTGCCCGTTTTGGAAGCGGCGATTGCCGCGGGCAAGGCCATCTACTGCGAAAAGCCGTTGTGCACCAACCTCGAGGAGGCCGAGGCGATCCTCGCCGCGGCGCGCCGGGCCGGCATCGCACACCAGATCGTTGCCGAATACCGGTTCCTGCCGGCGTTGCTGCGCGCCAGGCAGTTGGTGGCCGACGGCTTTGTCGGCGACGTCTTCCACTTTCGCGGGCTGTATTTGCACTCCGGCTACGTGGATCCGAACCGACCGATCTCCTGGCGGCTGCGGCGGGCCGCGACCGGCGGCGGCGTGCTGATGGACCTGGGCCCCCATGTCATCGATTTGATGCGGTATCTGGTCGGCGACGCGGCGAAGGTGCAGGGCCAGGTTGAGACATTCGTCCGTCGGCGCCCGCTGGCCGACCGGCCCGGCACCATGGGCGATGTCGATGTCGAGGACGCGGCCCAGGCGCAGTTGCAGCTGCGGGGCGGCGGCGTTGGCAGCATCGAGGTGAGCCGCTGCGCCACCGGCGCCGAGGATGAACTGCGTCTGGAGGTGCACGGCAGCCGCGGCGCCCTGTCCTTCAACCTGATGGATCCGAACTGGCTGTATGGGTATGACGCGACGGCGCCGGAGGCCGAGCGCGGCTTCCGCCGGTTGGCCACCGTCCAACGCTATCCGGCGCCCGCCGTCGCGCCGGCGCCCAAGTTCTCGATCGGTTGGACGCGGGCCCACGTGGCCGCGCAGTTTGCGTTCCTGGAATCCCTCGCTGCCGACCGCGCTCCGGAGCCGTCGTTTGTCGACGCGGTGGCGGTGCACGCGCATATCGACGCCATCTACCGCTCCGTCGCCAGCGGCACGGCGCAGGCGGTGCCGGAGGTCCACTGAGGTTCTCCGGGCTCCGTGCTCGGGGTGCGCAACCGGGTTCGGCGGGGGTGGCGGCGATCGACGCGCCGGTGCACGTCGCGTGTCTGGGTATCTTGGTGGCGGACATGGTGGCGCGTCCGGTCGCCTCGCTGCCGCCCCCCGGGGAGTTGCGCTTCGTGGAAGAGATGGGGCTGTTCGTCGGCGGCTGCGCGGCCAACACCGGCGCCGGCTTGGCGCGGCTTGGGGTGCCGGTCGCGGTTCTGGGCAAGGTGGGAGACGACGCGCTGGGCGAGTTCCTGCTGCGTGCCCTGCAGCGCGAGGGGGTCCGTACGGACGGCGTCGTCGTCGACGCGCAGGTGCAGACGTCGGCCACGGTCGCGCTGGTGGCGGCCGCGGGGGAGCGGGCCTTTCTGCACGCCGTCGGCGGCAACGGCGCCCTGCGCGCCGAGGAGGTCGATCTGCGCGCCAGCGGGGACGCCCGCATCCTGCACATCGGCGGCACCGGCCTGATGCCGTCGCTGGATGGCAAACCGCTGGCTTCGGTCTGCGCCCAGGCCAGGGCGCGCGGCCTGACCGTCACCCTGGATACGGCGTGGGATCCCTCCGGTCAGTGGCGGCGGGTGCTGGAGGTGCTGCCCCACGTCGACTACTTCCTGCCCAGCCTGGAGGAGGCGCAGCACATCTTCGGGCTGTCCGAGCCGGAGGCGATTGCCGCCGCGGCGCGCAGGTTCGGCCCGCAGGCGGTGGTGATCAAGCTGGCGTCCGAGGGCTGCTACGTGCTGGCCCCGGGCGCTGCGCACGGGGTGCACATCCCGCCGCTGTCGGTGGTCGCGGTGGACACCACGGGTGCGGGGGACGCGTTTTGCGCCGGTTTCCTCGGGGCGCTGGCGCGCGGTTGGGATACGTTGGCCGCGGCCCGGATGGGCACGGTGACCGGGGCGCTTTCCGTCACCCGCCTGGGGGCCATCGCCGGCGTTCCGTCCTGGGAGGAGGCGTGTCGCGCCCTGCCGTCGCTGCGCGAGGCGTGATCGTGGGGCGCGTGCGGTTCGCCGCCGCGACGCGCACCGCCACACCGCGGCGGAGGCAGGCCTCTTCCAGGACGCGCCGGAAGAGGCCCTGGGCCGCGGGTCCGGGACGCGCGGGTCCATCGAGGCTCAGCACCACTCCGCCCGCGCTGGCGGCAATCCGCGCCGCCGCCACGCGGTATGCCTCGCGGCGCCGCAGCTGCCAGCGGTGCCTCAGCCCGGCCTCCTGAACGGCGAGCCGGCGGTCCCGGCGGCGCCACCGCCGCAACCGGGCGTGCACCTGGGCATCTCCGGCAAAGGGCCGCCAGTGGTCCACCAGGCGGATCAGGTGGGCGCGTCCGGCGCGCGTGCCGGTCTGCGGCGGACGGAGCCACGCCGGCGCCGCGGACCCCGCATGCTTCAGCCACGCGGCGAGCATGGCGCAAGCCTCGGCGTGGAGCCGCGTGCGGCGATCCTGCAGGCGGCGGCAGCGCTCCAGGCCGCTGGCCAGGGTGTATGGGGAGGGGGCGGGAAGACGGGGGGTGCAGACCTCCAACGGCTCCGGTCCGCCGCGCGCCACGGCCACCTGCCAACCGCCGTCGTCCAAGGGCAGCGAGGTCAGGTCCACCGCCACGGTTGGGCGGGGCGGCGGCGGCGGCGGCGCGGGCTCCCGCACCGTGAGCTGGAAGGTGTAGCGCCAGCCGGCCCCGCCGTGCCGGCGGGTGATGGCCGCCTGCACGATGGCGGCGGTCGCGGGCACCGGGCGATGCAGCGCGGCGTCCAGTTCCAGCCAGACGGGGGCGCGGCCACGCGAGCCGATGCGCAGCCGCACCCGGGTGCGGGCCCGTCGCCGCCGCTCGGCGCGCGCGATGTCGTCCCAGCCGGTCCAGTCCACCGGGTCGGCGCCCACCTGCGACGCCGGTCGGGAGCCGTACCCGAAGAGGTCGGCGACGCAAAACGGCGGCTCGTGCCGCTCGGTTTGGATCTGGACGGTCCAGCGGCCCTCGCCCGTGTAGGGTTGGGGGTGCAAGCGGCCGGCGTCGCGACGGGATCGCAGGCGCGCCTGGCGGTACGACGCCAGCACGGCGTTGGCGTTTCCCCAGTACAATCCCTTGGCGGCGTACCAGCGACGGGCCGCGGCCACCGCGGCGATGCGCGCGGTTTGGGCGTTCCCGGCGGGTTGCTCTTGCGGGTGGCGGGCCCGGGCCCGGCGTTCGATCTCCACGAGGCCGTTCCAGAAGTCGCGCTGCAGCTGCAACTGCGCCTCGGCCTCCGGAGCCAGCGGGCCGGGGTCACGGCAACCAAAGGCATAGACCCGGACCAGGGATGAGGCCTCTTGGGGCATGGGCCGGGAGCCCCCTCCGATCGCCTGTCGGGTGGAACCGACCCTGCACAGGCGGTCTTGCTCCAGGGAAGAGGACCTGCCTGCGGGTGTCTCGCCTATTGGACCGGCGAGCGGGTTTTCGCCAGGGATCGTCCGGAAGCAGGTTCTGGACCATCCATGGTTCGACATCGAGTCTACGCTGGATGCGATCGCCGCCGCGTCGGCCAGATGGTCCCAACCTTACCCGTCTGGACGGACGGACCCTGATGGACGCGATGCGGATGCGTTCTGGTGGCGGCGCACGGGGGAACTCGGCTGGAGCGTGGCGCAGGCCAGGCCGTATATGGCCAACGGCCTGACCGAGCTGCTCAAGATGTTCGGCCATCGGAGGCGCGTTCTGGTGGTTTGGGACCCCAAGGCGCCGGCGACGGCCAACGCGACGGCCACGCCGGCGGGTGTGCTGGACCTGTGGCCGGTGGCCTTCCGGCCGGCCCCCAGGGGCGGGGTGCCGGCTGGCAGCGGTTGGCGCCGCTTCGCTCGCTGTATGCGGACCTGCGCGCTGCCGGCCGTGGGGTGGCCCTTTGGCTGCTGCACCCCGATGGGTTTTCGCTGTTCACGGTGGCGCGCCACGAAAACCGGCTCCACCCCGACCGCGGTTGAGGCGCGTCGCCAAGGCGGCGCAGGGGTGGCACGACCGGACGGAGAACGCTCGCGTGTAGCGGTTGGGGCAGGAGGGGGAGCGGCATGCTGACGCAGGCGCAGTTGGAAACATCCCGAGCCAGGGCGCGCAGCTTTCTGGCCCGGGCGGGGATGGTGTTGACACCGCAGGAGGCGGCCGGCATCGAGATCGCCGATTTCGGTTTGGACGACCTTGAGGGCACCGGGCTGGAACTGGTGACGTACGTGAACACCGAGCGTTGCTGCGCCAAGGAACTCGTGTTGTTTCCGAAGCAGACCTGTCCGCAGCACCGCCACCCGGCGGTGGACGGCAGGCCTGGAAAGGAAGAGACGTTCCGCTGCCGCCATGGGGTCGTCTATCTCTATGTGGAGGGCGAGGCCGCGGCGCAGCCGCACTGTCGGCCGCCGGCCGGTCGGGAGGCGACGTACACGGTGTGGCACGAGATCGTGCTGCATCCGGGCGAGCAGTATACGATCCAGCCCGATACGTGGCATTGGTTCCAGGGCGGCCCCGACGGCGCGGTCGTCTCGGAGTTTTCCACGCGCAGCACGGACGAGTACGACGAGTTCACGGACACGGGTATTGTGCGCGCGACCAAGGTCGTGGATTAGGGGGAGGCGCGTGCGTAACTGGGGAGCACGGCTGCGAACCGACTGCACCCTCGCCGGCCATCGGGCCTTGGTCCTCGAAGGCCCGCAACTGCGCGTCACCCTGCTCCCCGGCCGCGGCGGTGATGTGGTCGAGTTCCTGCACAAGCCGACCGATACCGATTTTTGCACCTTCAACCACCGGGGGCTGCGCAGGCCGGAGGCGCTCAGCGGCCTGTCCTTCATGGACGCGTACTACGGGGGCTGGCAGGAGGTCTTTCCGAGCGGCGGCGTGCCGTGCCATTTCGGCGGCGCCGCCTTCGACCAGCACGCCGAGGTGGCGGTCCTCCCCTGGGACGTGGAGGTCCTGCGGGACGATGCGGACGAGGTGGCGGTGGCGCTGGAGGTCCAGTGCCTGCGCACCCCCCTGCGCCTGCGGCGGGAGTTGCGCCTGACCGCGGCGGGCGCGTCCCTTGCGGTGCGCTCCACGGCGACATCGGACAGCACCCGGCCGCAGCCGCTGATGTGGGGGCAACACCTCGCGTTCGGGCCGCCGGCGGTCGGACCCGGCACGCGTGTCGAACTTCCGCAGGACGCCAGGGTGGTGTCGCACCCCGGCGCCCTGCCCCTGGAGCGGCTGTGCATCACCCCGGCCCTGGGGGAGCCATCCACGGTCGCCTACCTGACCGGTTTCCGCGAAGGCCGCTACCGCATCCTGCCTGCGGGTGCCCCGCTCGCGCTTGAGGTGTGCTGGGACGCCTCCGTCCTGC
>DAHWHT010000063.1 GCA_027335515.1 Clostridia bacterium | reverse complement strand
CGGGATGCATGTCGGAAGGCGAAACGGCGTCGGACAGGCTCCTGCGGGTGTACCTGAGGCGCGGCGGCTGCTGTACGTTCTGCGGCCGGGTGCTGCGCGTCGATGAGGCTTACTTGGATCACGACCATTCAGAGGCGGGGCTGCGCGTCGAGCACGTGGCGGAGGACCGCCTGCACTGTGTCTGTGGCGGCTGCCGTACCGACAAGGGCGACCGGAACGCCGCCGACTACCGGGCGGCGCGCCGGGCCCGCCAAGCCCTTCAGGTTCTGGAAACCCTCGCCGGCTAGCCATGCGGCGACGGTGGTCATCCCACCGTAAACCATGGCGTTTCGGTCGGATCCCCCCGGCAGGTCTCCGCGCCTCCCCGCATGGAGGGGGTGGGGACCTGCCGGGGGGCGTGGCCGGCCGTCGCCCCTCCGCCGGTGGTCCCACTCATCCCGCCTTTTTCGCGCTCGGGGTCGACTTCGAGGCCGTCGCGCCGGTCGCGGCCGCCCCCTTGGCGGTTGCTGGCGGGGTGGAGGACGACGCGGGCACGTTCGGGATGGAGGCGGACGTCGAGGAGGGGGTGGCCGTCGAGGAGGAGGATGCCGGCGGCGGTAACCACGCCTTGGGATCGGCAGAGATCTCTGCCGGCACCATGCCGTGGATCAGGTAGGCCGGTCCACTCCCGTTGAGGCGCGCGTAGTAGCCGCCGACCGGCGTGGCCTGCCCGACGGCCAACACCACGGGCTTGCCCGTGGCCGTGGTCACCGTGACGCTGGCGTGCGCCGGCGCCAGCCCCCAACTGCGTAGCTGCGCCGCCGTCGGCTTGGCCGCGAGGGTGCGCGACGCCGTCAGGGTTACCAGGGCGCTGACGAAGCCCTGCGCCAGGGTCTGGTCGGCTGCGGTGCCGCCTGGACGGCCGATGGTCCACGTGGTGCCGGCGGCAGCCGACTTGGTGGAGGGCTGCTGATACAGGGTCAACGTCTTCTGGTGCGCCTGGAAGGTCAGCGAGTGAATCGTGGTCGCGGTGGCACCGACCAGGTAATGGGGCGCAGTCTTGGGCTTGGGGCGTACGAGCAGGGCGTAGCTGCCGGCGAGGACGGCCAGGGCGGCAATTCCCGCCACCGGGCCGATCCAGAACCGACCGGTCCCCCCCCGCCGCCTGCCGCCCGCCGCTGCCTGTTCCACGGGGCGTGCCTCCCTTCCGCGATGGCTCGGGTCCAGAGAGCTGCTACAGCCGGCGCCGGGTCCACCAGGCGCCCGCGGCGAGCAGGAAGCAGACCAGCGGCACGCCCAGGACGAAGGTGTCCACAAGGGCGGAGGTGCTGCTGGAGGTCAGGAAGACCTGGGTATTCAGACTGGGACGCGGCCGGATCGTGATCCCCTGGCTGCGCCCGGTGGCCCAGCCGACGCTGTTCAGGAACAGGTCGCGGTTGCCCTGAATGTTGATCGGCGCCTGTGTCTGGCCGGGGGCCGCGCTGGCGACGAAGCCGGCGTTGCCGATGACGACCGCCCGGAACTGCTTGCTGCCGCTTGGGCCGGCGATGGTGGCGGCCACCGTCAGGGGACCGGCGATGTCCTGGCCCTTGGTGAAACCGACACCGGCGGTGTTCAGCTTGCTCAGGTTGGTGATGCCGTACGAGGCGGGATTGGTGCTGGTGCCGCCGCTGTAGGTGGTCAACACCGGGGTGACGGTGTAGCCCTTGGGGGCCTTGCCAAGCGTCAGTCCCTGCGCGCCGAGCAGCAGGGTCAGGTAGTTGGACTGTTGCAGCGGTGCGGTGATCGGGGAACTGCCGTATTTCGGCACGATGAAGACGGGCGACTGGCTGGAGTGGGACGGATCCACGACGAGGTCATTCTGCGGCGTGACCCCCCAGCCGCTGAGCAGCGACGATAGGTTCTTCAAGTGCTTGGGCGACGGATCCAGCAGGAATACCAGGTGGCCGCCGCCCGCCGCATACTTTTTCAGCGCGAGGACGCTGCTGGTGGGCAGGTCCTGGGTGGGATCCACGATGAGGACGGCCGAGACGGTGGACGGCACGCCGTGGCTGGTGAGCAGGTTGAGCGACCCGACCTTGTACCCCTGGCCCTGGAGCGCGCGCACGGCGTCGGGCAGCTGGCTGCCCGTCGTGCTGGGTTCGCCGTTGCCCGACAGAAAGTCGACGGTCATCTGCGTGGGCGACGCGAGCTGCAGCAGGGCGTTGGTGATCGGTTGCTCGCCGTTGAACTTGGGCTGCCCGCTGCTCGTATAGGTACTGAGGCTGCTGCCTGAGATGGTTTGGGTGTGTGAGCCGGACTGCAGCACAATCGTGTTGTAGCTCTTGATCTGGTAGCGCACCGCAAGGGCCGCGTTGGCGGCCGGGTCCACCACCTGGTAGGTGATCTTGCCGTGGGATGCCTGCGCATACTGTTGCAGCAGGGCCGACACCTTTGCCCCGGTGGTCCCGCCGGGCCGCTCGAACGCGATGATGTGCACCGGGTGCGTCACCTTGGCCGCGATGTTGCGGGAGGGGGCGGAAAGCGTCAGGTTATGACTGAAGGTCAGGTCCCATTGCGTCGGGATGTGGGCGCCGACCAGGTTGACCCCGACCAATGCGGCCGCGACCACCCCGACGTAGACCGCGGTGGCCGCGCCCCAGCGCATGCCGCGCGAGGCCAGCGCGCCGCGTAGACCGCCCCGCCCGCGCCGGCCGGCGGCCTGCGCCGCCGAGTCGTCTTCGGGTTGCGGCGTCGGCCCACCGCCGTTATTCGGTGTATCTCCTTCCAAATCCGCCACGAAACGCTTCCCTCCCCGGGGACCAGGATCACGGGACGCGCGAGGGGCCGGTGCGCATCAGGTCCAGCGCCGCAGGTCCACCACCCGCACGGCCAGGAACAGGAATCCCACGCAGAGGGACACCATGTAGATCAGGTGGGACACCGAGACCAGGCCAAGCGTGAAGTTGTTGAACTGCGACGGCAGGGAGATGTAGTTCATCAGCGTACCGACCCAGCCGTGGCCGGGCACCCAGGTGGAACCGTAGAACAGGAGCACGACCGCGAAGGACACCATCGCGGCGACCACCTGGTTGGAGGTGAGTGCGCTGGCGAACAGGCCCATCGCCAGGGTGGCGGCGCCAAACAGCCACATACCGATCCAACTGGAGGCGACCACACCCCACTGCACGGCCCCAAAGCGAGAGGTCGCCAGGGGGAAGAGCAGGCTGACGATGGCGAACATCGTCCAGACGAACAACACCCCGACATACTTGCCCAGGACCCATTGGCCGGTGGACACCGGGGCCGTGAGGACCAACTCATCGCTGCCGTTGCGCCGCTCCTCGGCCAGGAGCCGCATGGTCAGCAACGGCGCGATGAAGATGAGCAGCACAGCCAGATTCCAAAACACCGGCGTGAGGTCGGTGCTCTGGGAGCCGAGCAGCGAGCCGACAAAGAAGCGTCCACCCATGAACATCCACAGCGCCAGCAGGACCCATGCCAACGGCGCCTGGAAGGCCACCTGCCACTCCCGCCGTGCGATCACCCACCACTTGCCGAGGTTGAGCATCATCCCGCCCCCTTCTTCCCCGCGGCGGCCCGCGCCTTTTCCGCCTTTTCCGCCTTTTCCGCCGTTTCCGCCTCGGTGAGTTCAAGGAACAATTCTTCCAGGGTGCTTTCCAGCACGCGCAGTTCGCGCACCGGCCAGCCGCGGCCGGCCAAAGCGACGGAGATGCGG
Source organism: Clostridia bacterium (assembly GCA_027335515.1). The sequence goes on along the minus strand of DAHWHT010000063.1, from coordinate 7,355 downwards.
TCGGTGAGGTCGTCTGCCGCCGCGCCGCCGTCGCCTTCGACCACGAGGCGCACCACCCCGCCGGAGGCGGATCCGTCCTCCTCTACCGTGACGCCGTGCACGCCGCCCAGGTTGCGCAGCAACTCGGTCGCCTCGTCGGCGGGCGCCTTGGCGCGGATGCGCACCCGCGTCAGACCCCCGTGCAGGCGCGAGGTCAGGGCGGCGGGGCTGCCCTGGGCCTGCACCGTGCCTCCGTGGATGATGACGATGTTGTTGCACAGCAACTGGACCTCGGTCAGGACGTGCGAACTGAACAGCACTGCGTGGTCGCGGCTGAAGCTGCGGATCAAGCCGCGCATTTCGACCACCTGGTGCGGGTCGAGGCCGACCGTGGGCTCGTCGCAGACCAAGAGGGGCGGCTCGTGCACCACCGCCTGGGCCAACCCGACCCGCTGGCGGTAGCCACGCGACAGCCGGCCCACCAGTCGTCCCAGAACATCGGTCAACTCGAGGCGCTCGGCGACCTCCTCGATGCGCCCGGCCCGCCGCGCACGCGGAACTTCATGAATATCTGCCATGAACGAAAGGTATTCCCACACCGTCATCTCGGGGTAGAGGGGGGGGTTGTCCGGCAGATAACCGACACGGCGGCGCACCTCAAAGGGCTCGTCCCAAAGGTCGTGCCCGTCGATCCGCACCCGGCCGGATGTGGCCGGCAGGTATCCGGTGATGACCCGCAGGGTGGTCGTCTTGCCGGCGCCGTTTGGTCCGAGCAGTCCGACTACTTCGCCGCGCCGCACGCTGAACGAGACATCCTGCACGCCCCGGTTCGGGCCGTATCGCTTGGTCACTCCGATGATGTCCAGCACCGGCTGCTGCTCCACCGGCGTCCCTCCCCTTTGAACGACACGTACGAGCCGTCGGCTGGGATGCTACCCGGGCCGGCGCGGGGTCGTCAAACGGCCCGCGCCCATCGCTGTTCGATCCGATACCGAGACAGTTGCTCCACCGTAGCGCATCGATGTGAAGATGGCTTAAAGGCTGGGCCCCTGCTACGATGAGCGGCTGGGGGGTGCCCGCTTGGCCTTCGCCGATCTGCGGTCGTTCATCGGCGCGCTGGAGCGGGCTGGTGAACTGCGTCGGGTGCGCGTACCGGTCGATCCCATGCTGGAGGTCACCGAGATCGCCGAACGCTGCGTCAAAGGTGGTGGGCCCGCCCTGCTCTTCGAGCAGGTGCGCGGCTCCGAACTGCCGCTGGCGATCAACCTTTTTGGCAGCGCCCGCCGCATGGCGATCGCCCTGGGCGTCGGCGACGTCGACGAATTGGCCGCGCGCCTTTCCCGCCTGCTGCGCGTGGCCCAGCGGCCGCCCCGCGGGGTGCGCGGCCTGCTGCAACTGCTGCCCGAACTGCGTCCCCTGGCGTCGATGCCGCCCCGGCGCTTCCGAGGTGCGGCGCCGGTCCAGGAAGTTGTGTGGCGTGGGGACCGCGTCGACCTCCACCGCCTCCCGCTCTTGCACTGCTGGCCAGGGGATGGTGGCCGCTTCATCACCTTGCCCCAAGTGATCACGGCCGATCCGCGGACGCAGGGACGCAATGTCGGGGTCTACCGGCTGCAGCTCCACGGGCCGCGCGAACTCGGACTGCACTGGGAGCGGCACAAGGGTGGGGCGGCGCACTACGCACAGGCGCGCGCCAGCGGGCGGCCCATCGAGGTTGCGGTGGCGCTGGGCGGGGATCCGGCGTCGATCTACGCCGCCGGCGCACCGCTGCCCGAGGGCCTGGATGAGTATGCCTTCGCGGGTTTCCTGCGCGGTGCGCCGGTGGAGCTGTGCCCGGCGGTGAGTGTCGATCTCGAGGTACCGGCCCACGCTGAGATCGTGATCGAGGGCACGGTGGACCCCGGGGAACTGCGCCGGGAGGGGCCGTTCGGCGACCATACGGGCTTTTACGATCCGGGCGGCCCCTATCCCGTGCTGCGCGTCAGCGCGGTCACCCTGCGCCGCGACGCCGTCTATCCGGCCACGGTCGTCGGCCGGCCCCCGATGGAGGACTACTGGCTGCTCGGGCACACCAGCGAGCGGCTCTTCTTGCCGCTGCTGCAATTGACGTTTCCGGAGATCGCGGCCGTGCACGTGCCGCCCGAGGGGGTGGCCAACAACCTGGTCTTTGTCGCCCTGCGCAAGCGCGACCCCGGCCATGCATATAAGGTCGCGTATGGCCTGTTGGGGATGGGCTTGCTGTCGCTGTCCAAGGTGGTCGGGGTGGTGGACGAGTGGGTGGACGTCCATCGGCCGGCGGAGGCGTGGTGGGCGGCCCTGGCGCAGTGCGACCCGGCGCGGGATGTGCTGGTGGCCCGCGGGCCGGGATCGGTGCTCGACCACGCCTTGCGGGGTTTCTCCAATGGCGGCAAGCTGGTGTTGGACGGGACGCGCAAGTGGCCGGAGGAACTGGCGGGCGCGGCGCCGGGTCGCGACGTCTGGCCCGAGCCCCTGGTCATGGATCCGGCCGTGGTGCGGCGCGTCACCGACCGCTGGCAGGAGTATGGGTTGGGCGAGGATCCGGGTCCAACGGGCGCACGGCGGCCGGATGCCGCCCCGGACTGGAGCGGCGAAGGCCCCGGTCCGATGTCTCCTGGAGGGGAAAGTTGATGGTTTCCGGACACCAGGCGCGGGGCGGTCTGTGGCGGCAGGGCTGTCTGCTGGCCGACATGGTGCGGTTGGAAGAGGTGCTGTTTTCCCTGCCCCTGGCCTACGCGGGCGCGATGCTGGGGGCGCGGGGCTGGCCGTCGCTGCGCATCCTGTTTTGGATCACGGTGGCGGTCGCGGGCGGCAAGGTCGGGGGGATGGCGCTCAACCGGCTGATCGACCGCGAGGTCGACGCCGCCAACCCCGCGACGGCGGGGCGGCACCTGCCCGCCGGTCTGGTGGCGCCCCGCGCGGCGCTGGTGATCGGGGTGGGCGGGCTGGCGCTGGTGGCGGTGGCGGCCTTCGCGCTCAATCCGCTGTGCGCGCTGCTGCTGCCGCCGGTGCTCGGCCTGCTGGTCGTCTACTCCTTCACCAAGCGCTGGGGCTGGGGCTGCCACTTCGCCCTGGCCGCCCTCGGTTTCTTCCTGCCGTTTTCGGGCTGGATCGCCGTCACCGGGCGGCTGACGCTGGGGCCGCTGCTGTTCGGGGTGGCTTCGGGGATTTGGTATGTCGGTTTTGACAGCCTGTATGCCTTGCGGGATGTTGCCTTCGATCGCGGCCACGGCCTGCACTCGCTGCCGGCCGATTTGGGCGTGCCGGCAACCCTGTGGATCGCGCGCGCCGCGCACGCATTGTTTCTGGTGACCCTCATCGTCTTTGCCCGCCTGCAGGGCCTGCCGTGGCCGTTTTGGGTGGCGGTCGCGGTGGCGAGCGGCAGCTTGGTCCTGCAGCACCGGGCGGTGACGCGGGCGCTGGCGCCGGTCGGCTTTGCGCGCTTCAACACCGTCGTGTCGTTCGCGCTGCTTTCGGGCACGGTGCTTTCCGTGGCGGTCGGACTTTCAGCGTTGCGTTAGGGTGGAGGGGTGCCGGTGCGGGCGGTCCTGCTTGATCTGGATGAAACTCTGATCCATGAGCACGCCGCCACGTCGGCGGCCCTGCGCGCCACGCTGTCCGATGCCTGCGCCTTGCGGGCCCTGGATCTGGAGGTGTGCGCCGCCGCCGTCCTGGCGGGTGCGCGCCGGCTGTGGGCCGCGGGGCCCCACGCCCCATACTGCCAGCGGATCGGTATTTCCTCGCACGAGGGGTTGTGGGCCTCTTTTGCCCTCGGCGACGATGCCCATACCGTCGGATTGCGGGGGTTCGCGCCCGCCTACCGCCGTGCCGCCTGGGCCATGGGCCTGAAGGTCGCCGGCGTGGAGGACCAGGACCTGTGTGCCGAACTGGCCGAGCGCTACGTCGGCGAGCGCAGCCGTCGCCAGTGGCCGTTTGCCGAAGCCGCGGGGGTGCTGTGCACGCTGCGGGCCCGTGGGCTGCGCATCGTGGTGCTCACCAACGGCGACCGTGATCTGCAGCGGCGCAAGCTGGTCGCCTGCGGGCTCTTGCCCCTCGTGGACGCGGTGGTGATCTCGGGGGTGTTCGGCCGCGGCAAGCCGGAACCGGACGTTTTCGCCCACGCCCTGCGCCAGGCGGAGTCCGACGCGCCCGACGCCGTCATGGTGGGTGACAGCGCGGAGCGCGATGTGGCCGGCGCGTGTGCCGCCGGCCTGCGCGCCGTCTGGCTGCGCCGGGGCAGGGGTGGGCCGTCGGCCGCCGGCGCCTGGGCCGAGTGCGAGGATTTGTCCCGGCTGCCCGGGCTGCTGGAGGGGGTCTGAGGTGTGGGCCGCTACTGTGTCGCGGTCACCGGAGCCAGCGGCGCGGCCTACGCACGGCGCCTGACCGGCGTGCTCTGTGCGGCCGGCCATCATGTGGAGTTGCTGGTGACGGCGGCGGGTTTCGCGGTGATGGCGCACGAGCTCGATTGGGACGACGCCCGTTACGCCGGCCCCGACGGCCTCAGCGGCCGCGTCCGCCGCTTTTTTGCCCCGCAGGCGGCCGCCGGCGCGCTGCGCTACCACCCCATCCACGATGTGTTGGACGGGCTGGCCAGCGGCTCGGTCCGCCTGGACGGCATGGTGGTGATCCCCTGCACCATGGGCCGGGTTGCCGCCATCGCCGCCGGCCGTTCCAGCGACCTGCTGGAGCGGTGCGCGGATGTGACCCTCAAAGAGGGGCGGCCCCTGCTGGTGGTGCCGCGCGAGACGCCGCTCTCCCTGATCCATCTGCGCAACCTGACGTCGCTGGCCGAGGCGGGCGCCATCGTGCTGCCCGCCATGCCCGGCTTCTACCACCGTCCGGCGCGGGTGGAGGACATCGTCGATTTCCTGGTGGCAAAGGTGCTGGCGCGGCTGGGGCTGGAGCAGGATCTGCTTGCCTCGTGGGACGCGCTGCGCGACGCACCCCGCACGCTCGACGGTGGGGGCGGCCGCAGCCCGCGGAACGCCTGACGGGGTTGGCCCATACGCTGGCGGTGTCAGGAGGGACCGCCAGTGTCGAAGGGTCGCATCGCCATGCCCCGTTCGTTTCGCCAGCGGCGCGCCTCGTCGGGCGCCGTGACACCGCTGAAACCGGCGGACATCGCCAAACTCTACCACCTGGATGCGCTCTACCAGCAGGGCCACTACGGCCAGGGGGAGTCCATCGCCTTTGTGGAGTTCGCGCTGCCCAGCTCCCGGGACGATTCCGCCTTTTGGGCGACATCCAGCCTGGATCCGCAGCTCAACCGGGCGGCCGCGGCGACCGTGATGCCGGGGGCGCGTTCCACCTCGTCCGCTTTGGATGAAACCGACCTGGACCTGCAATACGCCGGGGCCCTCGCACCGGGGGCGCACCTGCATGCCTATGTGATCGACGCATCCTCGCGCCTCGACGCCTTCCTGCCCGCCCTGTGGGGTGCGGTGCGCGCCGCCGCCGCGGATGGCATGCACATCGTTTCCATCAGCCTGGGGGCGGGCGACTTCGACGTCGGCGGCCTGGGATCCATCACCGACCCGGCGACCGGGCAGCGCTGGGCCGACGTGGGTTCCTATGCGCAGGCGTTCGACCGCTGGCTGACGGACCAGGGCATCTTTTGCTTCGTGTCCGCGGGTGACAGCGGAGCCTATGCGGGTTTCCCGCCGGAGACGCGGGTACAGGCCTCCTGGCCGGCGACCCAGGCCGCCTGTATTGCGGTGGGGGGAACGCAGCTGTCCGTGGTCGGCGACATCGCTTCAGGTGAGCAGGCCTGGGGCGGGCAGACGATCGACCCGGCCGCCCCCGGCTACAACCCGTCCAACACCCTGCCGCAGGCCAGCGGCGGTGGGGGGGCGAGTTCCTTCGTGCCGACGCCGGGCTACCAGTCGCACCTCGGATTGGCTTTCCGCACGACCCCCGACGTGGCCGCCTTCGCCGGACCGTTGGAGATCGTGGACCGCGGGTCGCGTATTTCCATCTGGGGAACCAGCGCCTCGGCCCCCATCACCGCCGCCATCGCCGCCCTGTACCATCAGGCCACCGGCAACTGGCTCACCCACGATACGCTCTACCGGGCGGCACGGGATGTGACCCACGGCGAGAACGCCAACTCGGAGTTGCTCCTGGCCGGTCTGACCTCGTTTGACGCGGCCGGACCCGGTTACGACCGCTGCACCGGGGCGGGCGTACCGGACGCCGCCTATCTGCCCGGGCTGTGACCGCGCGACGCGGCGTAGGCGCCCCCCGGTTTCCTGTCGCCGCCGGAACCGTTGACCGGTGGCGACAGGCGTGGGGCGGGCCCTCTCCGGCGGAGGAGGCCGTTCCCGCCTCAGCGCACCATGCCGTGCAGAGCCCACGCGACGGCGGCATACCCGGCCAGCACCACCAGCGCGTAGGAACGGACCGAACCCGCCCGCGCCGTAGCTCTCCGGCGACGCGGCCCGCCGAAGAACGTGAGTACGTTGAGCAGGTGAAAGGCGGCGCCCGCGATCAGCAACCGCCACAGCGCCGGGCCGTGGACGAAGGCCCAGGTCGGCAGCGCATACAGCGCAAACTCCAGCGGGAAGGAGATCGCAGGCCACCGCCAGAGCCCCCAGCCGACCTTGCGGTCTGTGCCGAAGCCCAGGACGGGCAGGTCCCGGCCGTGGACGACCACGTCCAGCAGCCAGTGGGAGATGGATCCGATCAGGAAGACGGCGCCCGCCGCGGGCGTGCCGGTCGCCAGCGACACCACCGCGGCGGGGACGACGGCGATGAGGTTGGTCAGCACCAGGGCGTGGGAGTATGGATAGGAATCAAACCGCACCCGGGCATGGGGCGGGGCCTGCGGATCGATCCGCGCCCGTTCGACACCCAGGAGCACCAGGGCGCCCCAAAGGAGATCGGGGAAACCGACCCCTGCATAGGCCACCAGGGGCGGCACCCGCGGATCGGCCTCCGCCAGCGCGTTGGCAATGCCGAAGTGGCCGACAAACACGGTGGCTTCAACCCCACGTCTCAAGCCCGAGGGCCTTGAGCGGATCCGATACCCAGGAAGCATACCAAAGGCCTCGCCGCGTGTGGGGTGCGGATGGGGCCGGGGTCCGGTGGCGCGCCGGGGGGCGTTGGCCCGGGGGAGTCCCTCCCATTGGCTGTAACTTAAGGAGTCGACAAGCGGAGGGCGTCGAGTCGAGCACGGTGCCCCTGGTGCGGCCTCTTCCGCGCGGGGGCGTGAAGGTGCCGCGCCAGTTCGGGAACCTGGCCCTGAAGTGCCTCGATGGTGAGCGGGCCGCGGATGGCGGCGCACAGGGCGTCACGCCAAAGGGTGTGCATACGCCACAGACTTACTGGGCGCTCAGCGTAGGGCGAAGCCCCAGGGGGAA
>DAHWHT010000103.1 GCA_027335515.1 Clostridia bacterium | reverse complement strand
CGTCGTCTTCGGGCAATGGATGGGGGGCAGCCCGGGGGGGTGGTGGGTTCGTCGCGACCGATCCGGCGGTCAGGCCGTCGAGCAGACGACCCATGTCTTCGATTTGGCGCGCCACCTGTTCGGTCCGGCCCGACGCGTCTTTGCCTCCGGGGTGCGCGGCATTCTGCCCCCGGACGGCGGTCGGGATATCGAAGACGCGTCGGCGGCCACCGTGGAGTTCGCCAGCGGCGTGGTCGCGGTGATCACGTCGGCCTGCTACCTGCAGGTGCGGGAACTGGTGCCGGGTGGACTCGAGGTCTTTTGCCGGGACGCGAACATTCGTTATGTGCGCAGGCGTTCGCTGACCGTCGCCACCGCAGCCGGCAGCGAGACCTGGACGACGGCCAACGATTCCGAGACGGCCATGTTGACCGACTTCCTGCGCGCCGTTCGGGCGCGCGACCCGCAGTCCGTGCGCTGCTCCTATGCCGCGGGGGTTGACGCGCTGGAACTCTCCCTGGCGGTGAACCGTGCCCTGGAGACGGGTGCGCCCGTGTCGCTCCCCCTCTGATCTGAGGCGGGCGGGCCGGCCGGGCGGACTGGCGGGGGAGGGGGACGACCGGTGGGCCAAGGGCGCCCGTCCAAGGACGAGGCGCGCGCCTTGGCCTACCGCCGGCTGCGCGAGGCCAAGGCGGCCCGCTTCCCGTTTCCGCCCGAGGGCCGCATCCCGAACTTCAGCGGAGCGCAGGCGGCGGCCGAACAACTGCGATCCTTGGACGTCTACCAACGGGCCCGCGCCCTGAAGGTGAACCCGGACGCCGCCCAGGCGCCCGTGCGCGCGATGGCGTTGCGCGACGGCAAGACGCTGTATCTTGCCGCCGCTCGCCTGTCCGGTCCGTTTCTGCGCATCGACCCCGCAGACGTGCCGGCCGGCCAGGAGGCCGCAGCGGCCCGGTTGGGCACGCGGGGCCAGTTTGGCCGCTGCGTGGACCTCGCCGCGGTGGCCCAGGGCCGCGGAGCACCGCCGCCGGAACTCGTCGTGGTCGGTTCGGTGGCCGTCGGGATGGACGGGACACGGGCGGGCAAGGGGGAGGGGTTTGCGGACCTGGAGTATGCGGCGCTACGCCGGCTCGGCCTGCCCCCGGTTCCCGTGGTCACCACGGTACATCCTTCCCAGGTGCTGCCCTCCCTGTTGGACCAGGCGCACGACCTGCGGGTCGATTGGATTGCGACGCCCCAGGGCGTGCACCGGACGCGGAATGGGCGCCCGCAGCCGGCCGTGGTCGATTGGGCGCTCCTGGGGGCGCGGGCCCTGGAGATGCCCGCGCTGGCCGAGTTGCGGCGGGGCGAATGGCTCGACCTCACCCTCCCGGATGTGGTCGCGCCCGGGCTCGTCTGGTTGTTCGTGGGCATCAATCCCGGCCGGGCAAGTGCGGTGGCGGGCCACCATTTCGCCGGTCCCGGCAACCACTTTTGGTCGTTGCTGCACGACGGCGGGCTGACCCCGCGGCGGCTCGATCCGGCGCAGGACGGCCGGCTGCCTCGGTTCGGAATCGGCATCACCAACGTCGTTACCCGTGCCACTCGGGGGGAGCAGGACCTGGACCCGGCCGAGTTCGCGGCGGGCGGCGCGGCCCTGCGTGCCAAGGTGGCCCGGCTGCGGCCGCGCCTCGTCGTCCTGCTCGGAAAGCGGGTCTATCGGGCCTACGCCGGGTTGCGTCCCTCGGCGCCGGTGGATTTTGGGTTCCAGATCCGCCAGACGGTGGCCGGGATTGCCGAGTTCGCGGCGCCCAATCCCTCGGCGCGCAGCACGCTGCCCTACGCCGTCCGTCTGGCTCACATGCGGGCCGTGCGCGACCGCGGTCTTCTGGGCGAAGCGGGCGTCGGTGCTCAGCCGACCGGCAGCAGGTAGTGGAGGAGGCCGACGGCAAGGGCCTTGCCGGCGCGGTCCTGGAAAGAAGGATCGCGCAGCAGGGGGCGTTCCAGCGGGTGGGTGTGGTAGAGGACCTCCACCAGGGTGCTCGTCATCCCCGGGTCCCAGAGGGCGGTCAGGCGCTTGGGATGGGTGGCGACCCCACGGTCCAGAACCTGGGGGTAGACCTCGCGGGTGGCCGCGAGCAGGGCCTCGTGCACGGCCGTCGCCAGCCGCTTGCTTTCCGCGTCGTCGTTTCGGAAGAAGGTGATCTGACCCCGCCCCTCGGGGTTGCTCGGGCCCGGTGCGTTGGAGTGGATCGCCAGCATGATGTCGGCCTGGGAGGCGCGCGCCATCGCCATCTCATCGGCCAGCAGCGACGGGCTCGCTTCCCCCTGGCGTGTCATGGCGACCTCGCAGCGACCGTCGGCGGTCAGGTGGTGCCCCACGCGCAACGCCAGACGATACATCTCGATGCCCTCGTTGTACCACTCCTCGCCTTCGGGACCGAGGATGCGGTTGCCGTATTGGCATGACGGGTTGAGCAGGATGCGCGGTCGCTGGGTTGCCATCGGGATCTCTCCCCTCGGACGGTCCGCCGCCGTTTTTCCCGGGTCGTCGCCCGACCCTTTCCGCGACGGTGGGCATCGTCCTGCCGCGGCCCTGATCGGAAGGGCGTCCATGGCCGGCAGGAGGCGGCAGGCGGCGAGGCGCCCCATACACGAAGCCATGGCGCCGCGCGCGTCCCCATGGTACAAACACACCATGCAGGTCATCGGCCATCGTGGCTGCGCCGGACTCGAACCGGAGAACACGCTTCAGGCTTTCCACCGTGCCCTCGCCCTCGGCGTCGATGCCCTGGAATGCGACGTGCGCCGCACCCGGGACGGCCGGCTGGTCGTCATCCACGATGCGGCGGTCGACCGTACCACCGACGGGCATGGCAATGTGGCGGACCTGACCTTCGCGGAGTTGCAGCGGCTGGAAGCCGGCGGTGGCGCGCGCATCCCTTTGCTGGGGGAGGTGCTGGAGGCCGTCGGTGGCACGGTACCGCTCCTCATCGAGCTCAAGGAGGATGCGTGCGCCGAACCCGCCCTGCGCGAGGTCACCGCCCTCGGCCTGCGTCCGCACGTCTCCTTCATCAGCTTTCACCTGGAATGTCTCGCCCCCGCCGCGACGATCGGCATGCAGACGTCCGCGTTGTTTCATCAGTTGCCGGCCGACGCCGTGGAACGCTGCAAGGCGGCGGAAATCCAGGAACTTGGCGTCTATTTCGCCGCCTGCACGCCGGAGTTGCGCGCCCAGGCGCGGGCGGCCGGTCTGGGGTTGTGGCTCTGGACCCCCAATACGGTTGTCGATCAGCGTCGCTGCCTCGCGCTGCGGCCGGACGGCATTGCGAGCGATCGCCCCGACCTGCTCTTAGGCCTGCTGGGCCGCGTCGAGCCCGACACCGGGGGCGCTTGAGGGCGCTGGCGGACGGATCGCGCGCACAGGGGGGGCTGCCCCGATGCCGGAACCGGAGCGCGAACATAGATTTGATATTGATCTGGAGTGGCAGGGTGGCAGGCTCGGCGCGGGCACGGTCCGTGCCGGGGGGATGCAGACCGCGGTGAGCGTGCCGGCCAGCATTGGGGGGCCGGGCAGCGGCACCAACCCCGAGGAGTTGCTGGCCAGCGCCGCTGCCACCTGCTACGCCATCACCCTGGCGGCCCTGCTGGAGCGGATGCGCCTGCCGCTCGCCGCCGACGTCGCACTGCGTTCGCAACTCACGGTCGACGTCGGCCCGCCGCTGCGGGTCGTGCGTCTGGTGCACCGACCCACCGTGCGCCTCGCCCGCGGGGCGGATGTCGAGCGGGCCCGCCGCGCGGCGGTGCAGGCCGAGGAGTATTGTCTGGTCTCGCGGGCCCTGCGCGGCAACGTCGAGATCCTCGTCGAACCGGACATTCGAAGCGACTGACTCCGCGGAGCCGTCGGCCCCGCACCGCCTGCGGAAAGAAGATGGGCTGGTGGCGGACGTGGCGCGGGCACGGAGCGAATCGGCCGGGGGGCCGTTGCGCCTGGGGGTGGTCATGCCCCTGGCGACGCGGCTCGGCGGTGCGGAGACCATGCTGCTGCGGCTGTTGACGGGTGCGACCAGCGGCCGGGTCGAATACCACCTCGCCCTCCTGGAAGACGGGCCTTTTGCGGCCGACCTCGGATCCAAGGCGGCGTCGCTGACCATCCTGCCTGCCGGCCATCTGCGGCAGGTGGGACGGACGCTCGCCACCTCGCTGCGCCTGGCCGCCTGGCGCCGGGCCCGGTCCCTGGACGCCGTCGTGGGCTGGATGGCCAAGGCCCACCTCTATGCGGGTCCGGCCGCCCTGCTCGGGGGTTGCGCTGACCGGACCGCGTGGTTTCTGCACGGCATCTCTGCGCCGCGCAGCGACATTCTGGATCGCGCCATCTTCACCCTGCCCTGCCGCGAGGTCTGGTGCTGCTCCCAGGCGGCCGAGCGCGCCTACCGTGTGGCGGCCGCGCGGCCGTGTCCCACCCGCATCATCTATCCCGCGGTGGATACGGACGCGTTCGATCCGCAGCGGCTGCCGACGCCCCCTGACGCCAGGCGCCAACTCGGGCTTGACCCGCTGCGGCCGTGCGTCGGCATGGTGGCGCGGTTGGAGCGGTGGAAGGGTTGTCACATCTTCCTGGAAGCCGCGGTCGAGGTGCTGCACACCCAGCCCGATGCCCAGTTCGTGCTGGTGGGCGGGGATCACTTTGGGGCGGTCGGCTACCGCGAGGAGCTCCTGGCACAGGCGCGCCGGGCGGGGATTGCGGCGTCGTTTTCCCTGGTGGGCCACCAGGAGAACGTGCCGCTGTGGATGCAGGCGTGCGATATCTGCGTCAACGCCTCAACGGGTGAGCCGTTTGGCATGGTCGTGGTCGAGGCGATGGCTTTGGGGAAGGTCGTGGTGGTGCCTGGCCGGGACGGCCCGGCGGAGGCCGTCGAAGACGGCGTCTCCGGCCACTACCACGATGGAACGGCGGCCGGGCTCGCCTCCGTGCTCCAGCGACTGCTGGCGCAACCGGAGCGGAATCAGGCGTTGGCCGTGGCTGCCCGGGCGCGCGCCATGGCGTTTGACAGCCGACACCTGGCGCAGGCCGTGGAGGCGGCCGCGCTGGAACTGTGGGGTGGAGGGGGGCGGGCTGTGAAGGGAACGGCGGGGTGAGCCCTCCGTTGCTCTGCAACCACGGGTGCGACCGCGATTCCGGGGTGCGGGTGTAAGGGCGGCGACCGCGTCTCGGCCAAACCACTCCCACCCTTCCTGTGGCAGACATCGGGCTGGGACTTGGGTGCTGGACTGGGGAGTGCTCAGGGGCGGGTAGGCCGCCCCGCGGTTTTCCAGAACGGAGCACGGCCCGTTCGCTCGGTCGTTGCGGTGCGCGGTGAAGTCGTTGTTTGGCTGGGTGATCGGCGCGATGTCTGCCTATGGCTACCAGACGGCCGCGGTTGTGGCTATCCGGCCGGACGTCCCTGTTCGTGGGTGACGCTCGGCGGCGGACCGCCGCCTCCTGCGCCAAGTCTGAAGAGCGTGGTGAAACGGCAGGAACATCCAGTCCGGGCGAGAATAGTGCCGTGGCCAGTGGATCTGCGGGCCCGAGTCATTTGAGGGGACGTTGGCAGCGGAGGGAGACCGCCGTGGACGGTGTCCGCGACCGGCCGGCATTCGGCAGCCATGCCCCGGCCCTCCTTGCCTGTGCGGTGTGCGCGCTCGTACTCGGTCTGTACGTCCCCTCCGGTGTCGCCATGGCGGCCGCGCACCATCCGGCCCCGTCGACGGCTGGCCAGGTCGGTTGGAGCATCCGACCGGCACTTGTGGGCGAAACGTCCCTTCCCAACGGCCATTTCACGTACGCGCTGCCGGCCGGCGCAGAGATCTCAGACGCCGTGGCCGTGCAGGACGCGCGCGGGCGAGGGGTGCGCATCCGCCTCTACGGCGCGGATCTGGCGCCCGTTCCCGGCGGCGGGGTGGCGCCGCTGCAGCAGGGCGCCCGCATGCGAACGGTCGGTGCCTGGCTTCGCCTCCACGCCGCCGCCACCGTGCCCGCCGTAGGCCGGGTGGTCGTCCCCTTCCGGCTGGCCGTGCCGCCGGAGGTTCAGCCCGGCAGGTATAGCGGGGCCGTGGTGGCCGCCGGGCTGACGGGAGCCTCCACCCACGGACTGGCCGTGGCCTTCCGCACCGCCCTGATCGTCGATTTGGATGTCGTGCGCAGCGCCCGGCCGCGCCTGATCGTCCACCGGCTGCGTGCCGACGATCGGCGGGGTGTGGTCGCATTCAGCCTGCCCGTTGAAAACCGTGGGAACGTCAGCCTCTCGCTTCACGGCAGGGTGCGTATCCTGGACGCGCGCGGGCGCGAGATCGCGGTCGCGACCACGGGCCCGGCGAACCTGTATGTGGTACCCGGCGGCCACGCGCTGCTTCACGCGGTATGGACCCCTCCACAGGCATGGGGTCGCCTGGCTGCCGCACCGCTGGTCGCCACGGACATCGGCGGTACCGCGGGCCCGACCTACCGTGGCCCGCAGGTGGCGATACCGCACCGTGCGTCCCTTTGGTGGGCCCTGATGCGTGGCGCGGGCACGGCGGCGGGGATCGCGGCGGTCTGGTGGCTGGTCGGCCGGCGGCGCGGGAAGATCACACCGCATCCTTCGGACGGCGTCGACCCCGGGGCGTCGGACGGCGACCCATGAACGGAGCCGGCGGTTTGGTTTCTGGGATCGCTCCGCCACCCCGGCCGCCGCTTCCGCCGATCTCAGCCGCGGCCCCGCGCCCTCGGCGTCGGCGTCGTGCAGGGTCGAGGGATGCGCGGTGGGCGCGCCCGGATCGGGCCGTTCCTGGTTGGGTGCAGGACGCGGGCCCGCCCCAAGCCGTGCCGATCGGGCGGGAACGACGCGGCCCCAGGCTAGGCGGGCGGACACACCGACGGCGGACGCGTCCCCACCGGCCGGCGCGCAACGAGGTGGGCCTCCGGCGGCCGATCCGCGCGCTTCGGACTACTCGTGGCGGCAACTCGCTCTCTGCGGAGGACAGTTAGGATGCAACGCCCAGCGGCTTCCGAGGATCTGGCCGCTTTCGTGGCCGCAGCGGAGGCCCGGCTCTTTGTCGGCCGGCGGGATGAGCTGAGGCTGTTACCGGACCTGCTGGCCGGGACCCGTGACCATCCCGGGCTCGCGTATGTGTATGGACCGTCCGGTATCGGCAAGTCCGCCCTGCTGCGCGCCTACCACCTTGCGGCGCGTGCCCTGGGCATGGCGGTCGTGGCCATGGACGGTGGGCTCATGGAGCACAGCCCCGAGGGATTGCTGCGCGGTCTGGCGCAGGCCGCCTCCGGCCTGAACCCCGCGTCCCCACCCGTACCGGCGGCGGCCCCCGCGATCATTGCCGCGTTCAACGCCGCCGCGGGCGCCGGCGGGCTGGTCCTGGAAATTGACGCCTATGAGAAGCTGCGAAGCTGTGAGCGCTGGCTGCGCAGTATCCTTCTGACCAGGCTCGGCCCCGGGACATGCCTGATCCTGGCGAGCCGGCTGGCCCCATCCGAAGCCTGGCCGGGAGAACCGGCCTGGCAGGAGGCGGTCCGGCGCGTCGCCCTGAAGCAGCTGGGACGCGAGGACGCGCTGGAGCTCTTGCGGTTGCGCGGCATTCGCAGTCGCAGCACATCCGAGGAGATCCTGGCGTTGGCGGCCGGCCAACCGCTGCTGCTGCATCTGGCCGCGGACATCTGTATTCGGCAGGGGTCCGCCGATGACGGATCGCGCGTGCTGCGCCAAGTGGGCCGTACGACCAGGGCCACCCTGGCGGCGGAGATGATCGAGCAGTGGGTGTCCGACCACACCGTGCCGGAGGTCGGCGCCGTCCTCGCGGCGGCGGCTCAAGTGCGCAGCTTTGATCGGCCGTTGCTCGAAGCCATGCTGAGCGAGGCGACCGTCGCGCGTGCCTGGGACGCGCTCGCCGAATTGCCGGCGACCACCCAGGTGGGCGGTCGCTATGCGCTCCACGACGCGGTGCGCGAACCCATCCGCGACGTTTCCCGCCGCAATCGGCCGTGGACCGTGCACCGCTGCCGGACCCGCGCCATCGCCTACTGTCTGCGGCGGGCGGCCGGGATGGAACGGGGAGAAGACGACGGGTCCTGTTGGGACGCGATCACCGACCTCGCGGCCCACACGCTCTGGCACACATGGTTGCACCCGGCCGCCGAGGGGCGCATCGGGTGGCATTTCGAGCGCGGCGCCACGCGGGAGGATCTGCCCGGTGTGCTGGCGTGCCTGCGTGCCACCCTCAGCGGCGTCTTTTACGAGGGACGCCTGGAGGGCGTGCCGCCGGATGTGTTTTCCTGGGGCGAACGCTTGGTGTCCGCCCATCCGGCGGCTCTGCTGCTGGCGCGCGGCACGTCGGGGGAGATCCTTGGGTACTGCGCCAGCTTGGCCTGGACACAGGCCACCGCGCCGTTCCTCCTTGGCCATCCCCTGCTCGGTCAATGGCTGTTGACCCTCAGCGACCGGGAACGGACCGAATGGGACGGGCGCCTGCTCGCCTGTATGCACCTGTGCCTGCTCCATCCGGACGCGCGACTGAGCGGTGCCCTGCTGCGCGAGGTCTGCGCCGATTTCGGCCGCTACGACCGCGTGGTCGCCTGCACCGGCATCCCGGAACTGGCCCATATGCTGAAGTTGCTGAATTTCCGCCGGGTGGACGGATGGAGCACCACGCTGCCGGGTAGTTCCACCCCGGAGGCCCACACCTACCTGCTCGATCTCGGCGGCACCGCATACGCCCAGTGGCTCTCGTCGCTGGTTGCGGTCCCGCCGCGCGAACCGGTTGGAGTGCAGGAGCGCGCCACGGCGGCCAAAGAGGTTCTGGAAGCCCTTCGCGACGACGCGCCGCTGGAACAGACGGCCGCGGCCGCCCACTTCGCGGCCCTCTTCCCGGGCGCCCACACCCAGGACCTGCGTAACTGGGTGCTGGATGCCCTGTC
>DAHWHT010000040.1 GCA_027335515.1 Clostridia bacterium | reverse complement strand
GACGAAGGGCTGGGTGGAACTCGTCGGCTGGTGCCCGTAGCCCGCCGCGCGGTCGAGCACGGTGGCGAACTCGGCGCGGGTGATGTTCGCGTCGGGGCGGAACGTGCCGTCGGGATAGCCCTGCAGCAACTGCAGGTAGTTGGCCACCTGCACGTCGGTGGCCCACCAGGCGCTGGCCTGGAAGTCCGAGAAGGGCACGGCGCCGGCGGCGAGGGCTGGCACGCCTGCGCCGAGAAGCACCGCGGCGACGAGCGCCGCCGCCAGTGGGCGAAACGGTGGCTTCAAGCGGAATCCCTCCCATGTGGGTATCGGTTCAACCGAGGCTGGAGGATGAGACGCAGGTCTGGCTTTCGATCCCCGGCACATACTGGCTCACCCGCTGGGCGCTCTCCGTGATCGTCTCCGTCCACGGCAGCGCGTGGCCCGTCGTGGCTGGGGAGAAGGTGTAGCGGAGGGTGACGGAGGTGACGGCGCCGTACGGCTGGCGGGCCGTGGTGGCCGAGAGCGATGCCAGGGCGGGGTCGAGTCCTCCCGCCGCCAGCACCTGAGCGGCGGCCTGCACCGCCGAGGGCAGGAGGCACCCCCCGACGGTCTCCCCCTGCGCCAGGACCGTCACCGCCCGGTGCAGGGTGTCCCGGGCGCCGATCAGCCGCACGCCATAGAGGGCGAAGCCGAAGGCCGTGATGGTGACCAGCGCCCCGCAGGCCCAGAGGATGGCCTCGTCGATGGCCCCGCGCTCCGAGAGGAGCACCTTCCGAACGAGCCCCGCCACGGCGGCACCTCCATTCCTTGAGGAGTCGGGGCCGGGCGCGGCCGGAGTGGCCGGGCCGCGCCCGCGTGCATTCAGGGGGTCGCGCCGCTGATGGCCTGGTTGACGCTGCCGGTGATCCATCCGGTGATCTGCCCGTGGAGGCCATAGACGACCAGGCCGATGACGACGGCCAGAGCGACCATGATGCCCTTCCAGGCCATCTCGTCCCAGGCGCCGCGCTCAGAGGCCAGGCGGTGGGCGGCGACCAGCGCGGCGGTCAAAAGCCGCGTGCGCAAGCGGGCTGCCATGCGGTGTGCACCTCCTTCCGTCGTGGTGCGGAGTCGCGGTCCGGCGGGTCCCGGCCGCGGGGCAGGGCGCGGCATGCCAGCGGTGCTGGCTGTGCCAGGGGGATCGCCTCCGTTGCGGGAGCGGTGGGGGGCGGGTCAAAAGCTGGAGAGGGAATGCAGGAACGCCGTGCCGGCGGGCACGGCGACAATGGCGACCAGGGCGAAGAGCATCCAGCCGGCGATGGCGACGTACGCCACCGGGAGGGTCTTGGTCCGGGCGGCGATCTGCGTCTCGCGGATGTGGCGCAGGGTGTCCCCGAAGCCAGCGAAGGTGTCGGGGCCGGGGGCCCGTAGCCGCCAGGCAGCGGACAGCCGCCGCACCACGGCGGTGAGGTCGGGGTCGGCAATGGTCTGGGCCAACTCGTCCAAAGCCCGTGGGCCATCCTGCAGAAGCGCGGCCCGGGCGAGTACGCGCCGGAGCACTCCCGCGAGGGGGCCGACCAGGAACGCCGCTGTGCCAGCGATGGCGTCGGGCACAGTCGCCCCGGCGGCAAAGTGCAGTTCCAGGTACTCGACGGCGTCCCCGAGTTCGAGCAGGAGATCCCGGCGCCGGGCGGCGTGCCGCTGGCGACGGAGCCAGCGAGGGGCGATGAAAGTCCCTACGCCCAATAAGACGGCCAGAAGGGCATGGTGAAGGAGCAGGCCCACCGCACCGGCGGTGACAGTCAGAACTAACCCTGCGGGCTTGAGCGGTTCAACTGGCGTGCGCCAGTGAGGAAATGGGCGATGGATAAACGCGCGCAGCAAAGGCCCTCTCCAGGGAGACCTGTGCCGGATAGGACGTCGCAGCGTGGACGCAGCTATCATCGTGTATCCAGCTATGCACGCAGCGACCCCAAAGCAGACTGCCATCAGTTTGGTCGCCATGGCTGCCTCCTCTTGTTCCCGGACCGAATGTGGAACGGTGATGCGGCGCACCAACGAGCGCGGCCAACTGCGACCTCTCCGTGGCGACGTACAACCGACGCAAGTGTCCAGATGGTTGCCGCTTTGGCAACGTCCAGTCAGGTAGGCGTGCACCAGCACCTGGCAGGAATGACCGACGCGGGCGATGGAGGGCATACTCGGATGACGCGTCAGCGCAGTAGTCCGTGCGTGCACCAATGGGTCTAGATGGGTTTTGTGGTGGTGAGCAGGGTCTTGAGCATATCCGCTGCTGAGGAGTCGAGGGAGGGCAGGCCGGTCCATGCACCCAGTTCGCCAGCCCCAGTTGATGGCGCGTCTCCCTCAATAAGGGAGTCCATAATTGCCATGGCCTTTTCTGCGGCATGTACGATGAACGCAGACGATCCGGTGCCGCCGACTGTGACGACTTCACGTATTACGTTACACATCTCAACTTGTCGCAAGGAGACACCGACGACTGCCTCCGTTTGGATTAAACGCATGTCGATGATAGCTCGCACGATGAGATTATGGACAGCGCCTTCGAGATCGTTCTCCAAGGCCGCTTGCGGCCAGTCCGTCCTTGCGAGAAGACGATGGAGTGCCGTACCTCCACCTCGCGCGACTTGACGCATTGCCAAAACCATTGAGTATTGATCGCTCTTTCGCAATGCGCCACGTGCTGACGGTAGCAACACGCGACTGAAAAACACTTCTGGCGTTCCACATTGAATGCACGCCCACAGCAGGTCTGGAAATCTGCTCGCGGTTCCCTCGATATCGTATACGTCGCGTGCGTGCGAGTAAAAGGCACCGCTAGGCAGGCATGCTCTGGCGAAGCTCCAAAGGCTGGGAAACCCCTTTTGCATGGGGATGCTCTCCCCAGCGGCAGTCATTCCGGGAGTGATTGCCACGCGTCCGAGAGGCAGGCCCTCCTTGCTTGTGCCGAGTGGCTGTCTGGGCACCTGCAGAGCGTGCTGCACAAGTGAGACGTTCAGAGCTGCGCACGAAATTACGTCGGCCACGGCGGCGCCGCGGGAATCCCAATCCGCGACGGGAGGCCTGGTCGCCGACGCGGCTAAACCGCGTGACAGAGCCGCCGCGCATTCGAACACTTCCTGCATTTTCATCGCAGCCGGTGGCCGGAGAAGCATCGGCTGCACATCTGAGTCGATTATCCGTTGCGTGGCGTCCAGTACTTGTAGTTGTTCGGTTGTCCCATCCGACCGTCGGTCGGCGAGGGCCACCTGAATATGTCTTGCGGAAATCTGTTCTAGAGCGACAGCTTGTCCACCCACTGAAAGCCATAGACGGTCAACCTGAGAAAGGCGGCGACGCACTACAATCTCTCTCCACAGTGAGCAGCGCCGGGATTCTTCCCACAGCGGAAATAGCCTCCAGTCAGAGGTGGTAATGCAGAGGTCAGTGAGAAGTGTGAGCACGTAGTCACGAATGGACTGCAGGGTCACGCTGGAACGCGTCATGGTGAGAAGAACTGAGAGACTGCGCACCAGCAAGACCCATCCTACGAGTACCAGAGGGATGGGTACCGGTTCCTGCCACCGTCTGAGTGACCCGGGTGCCATCATCCAGAAAATGGGCCAGAGAATAGGGATGGCGTTGATCAGGGCCGTGATACCCAACCACGCTTCGGATCGCAAAGCTCTCGTGGGGACAGGTATCTCCGCTTGCTGGATCGTGTTGATGGAGAGTGTGAGCGTGAGCCCAAGCAGGGTGACGACTGCCGCCTGCACGCCCCAGAAGGTAAGGAAAAACCCCGACATCTGGCATGAGATGGTGGGTGCTCCGAACGAACACAATGAATGTCCCGTAAGGGAGAAGGCGGCCCAGCCGAGTACAATGGCGGCGCAGACCGAAGAAAGGACCCAGTTGCCGCGGGCCATTTGGGCGAGCAATAATTCCATGTGATTCTTGAGCTTGAGAAGTGCTAACCGTGCCCTGGCGAGTCTAAGGCCCCAGAAGGGATACCAGAATATTCGCGACGTTATCGGATGTGAGCGATGATAGGCTTCGCGCCGGTGTGCAATGGCGCCTCGCATCAATCTAGAGAGTGGCGTATCTTATTCACGCTTTCACAGGTCATTTGTTCCGTGAACGCACACAGTCTGGCTTGCTTGCGTTCAGGCTTGTGCGGTCGAGGTGCCCCTGCCGGGTCGGGTTCTTGATTCCGCCTCGGGCATGTCGTGTTCCGCGTTGGCCAGGACGCAATTCTACGCGAGGAAGCAATCAGCCTTCTCCTTCCCTCCGGGTGACTTGGCGCAGCGTCAGCCAGGCCCCCACTTCACACGCGGCCGCGAACGCCACCGCCACACGCCCCGCCCCCGTGTACAGCAGGGACGCGCGGGCTCCGCGGAGACCCGTCTCCACCAGGTAGGCAGCCACCGGCACCAGGAGCATGACGACGACCACGATTCCGTGGCCGGCGAGTTCCGCCCTCCGGCTCAGATACAGCTCCCGCCGCCTCCGCAGGGCCTCCGCCAGGCGGGAGAGCGTCTCCGGACCGCCGCTGCCCAGTTCCGCCGCTGCGCCGGCCAGCCGGGCCACGAGCGCCAGGTCCCGGCGGCCGCTGGGCTGAGCGGCGTCGCGCAGGGCCTGCCGCAGCGGCACGCCCGCCTGATGGGCCGCCAGGGTCGCACGCACGAACCCGGAAAGCCAAGGGGCCGCCGAGGCGGCCGCCGCCGGCAGAGCGCGGACCAGGGCGGGTTCGACGCGCTGGGCGTCTGCCAGCACCGCGCAGAACTGCTGCACGTCGCGATCACGCCCCGCCTCCGCGCGGGCCCGCCGCAGTCCGGCGAGGGCGCCGGGGATCGAGAGCGCTCCCGCCGCCAGGATGAGCGCCGCCACAAGGTTGTCGGTGGCGGACCAGGCGGCCAACCCCACCACCCCGCCACAGGGGCTCGCCACCACGACGTCGCGCCAGCGCGCCACAGACGACGATCCACTCGGCCGAGCAGACGCCCGGTTCCGCCGCTCAGTTCGCACGGGGCGGTAGGGGTGGGCGGGAACAAGGGCGGCGTAGGCGCCAAGTGCGACGGCCAAGGCGATGCCGGCGTCCAAGAGCACCGTTACCATCGCCACCCCCCGCCCTCTAGGCGCTCTACGCGTTCTGGCGTGAGCTCGCCCACGCGCTGCAGCGCCTCCTCCCGGAACCGGAAGAGGTCCCGTGGTGCCCCGTCCGGCAGGACCTCCGCCACACCGGTGACGGCCAGCCGCCCGTCGGGCAACGCCCGGTGTTCGACCAGCAGGTCGATCGTGCCCCGCACCAGCCGCTCGGCGAGGTCCTCGGACAGCCCGCCGGCATGTGCCAGAACGGCCAGCCGCCAGATCGCCAGGTCCGGCCGGCCGGCGTGGATCGTGCCCAAGCACTGGTGCCCCGAGAGCGCCGCATACAGAAACGGCAGCGCCTCGCGGTCCAGGATCTCGCCCACGATCACCACCTGGGGCAGGAGTTGCATGGTCACCGGGAACGCCTCGAAGAGGGAGATCCCCTCGGCCCCGGCGCGTTCCACGGCCTGCACGGCCACGGCTCGCTCGGCCGGCAGGTTCAGCTCGGAGGTGTGCTCCAGCACCACCAGCCGCGGCGGCGTGGCGCGCCCCTCGCCGAGCAGCCGGCAGATCGCCCGAAGACCGGTCGTCTTGCCGGAGCCCGTCTCTCCGTAGAAGACCAGGTTGAACCCGGCGCGCGCCGCCTGACCGAGGAAGTCGCGCAGTTCCTCCGTCCATGCGCCCTGGGCCACCAGGTCCGCAGGGCCGAGGGCGTCTGGCGGGGCGGGCTTGCGCAGGGCCAGGACGACGCCGCGCGTCAGCGGCGGCTGCAGGATGCGCACCCGCACGCCGTCGGGCAGGAGCACCAGGGCCGTGGGCCGCTCCTCAGACAGGGGCCGACCGGCCGCGCCGGCCAGGCGCTCGGCCAGGCCCCGCACCGCCGCCTCGTCCCGGAAGCGCAGGGGGGTGCGCTCCAGTTGGCCGCGCCGGCGGATGAAGATCGCGTCGTGGCGGTTCACCAGGATGTCGGTGACCTCGGCGTCCTCCAGGAGCGGCTGCAGGATGCCCAATCCCAGGAGCCGCGCTTCGAGTTCAGAGATCAGGGCGACGCGCTCAGGCTCGGTCAGCCCCTCGCGTTCGCTGGCGACGGCCTCGGCGATCGCGGCGCGCAGCGGCCCCGCGGCCGCCGCCGGATCGGTCAGCGCTTCCGCCAGCAGGGCGGCCTGGCCCTCCAGCAGGCGGCGCTCCACCCGCCCCGCCGGATACTCCGGCCCCGTCTCCGCCCCGGCGGAGGCGCCCGCCCTCCGTTGCCGCAGGCGCTCATCGTGCAGGTTGACGCGCGCCAAGACGATCA
>DAHWHT010000005.1 GCA_027335515.1 Clostridia bacterium | reverse complement strand
AGCTCCTGCAGCTCCGCCACGGCGCGCTCCTCCGCCGCGACGAAGCTCTCCCTGGCCAGATCCCCGAAACTGCCGTCGGAGGTGACCACCAGGCCGATCACGGCGTGATCGGTGATCACCTTGCGCGTACCGACCTCGGCCGCCTCCTCGAACGGGATCTCATAGTCGAACCACGGGGTCACGACCATGCGCGGTCCGGACTCTTCGGTGTAGCCCAGGGCGCCGGGAATGGGAAATCCGACACAATCCACCAACCGTACGCGCAGGGACAGATTCGGGCCGATGCGGATGGCCACCCCTTCGTCCGGGATGAACTTCGGCTCCGTCGTCATGACCGTACGCCCGGCGCCGCTCTGCGGCATCGCGTCCATCGCCCGCTCGCGATCGTACGCGTCGGTGATGTTGGGCAGCACCAACAGGTCCATGAAGCGTTTGATCAGGGTCGATTTCCCCGTCCGGACCGGGCCGACGACACCGATGTAGATCTCACCACCCGTCCGCTGGGCGATATCCGCGAAGATATCGTAGCCCTCCATCCGTCTGCTCCCCCCCCATTTGCCGACGCCGGTGCCCGGTGGCAAGGCCGACGGCTTGCCCCTTGCGGCAACGCCACCGCGGCAGCCGGTTGTCCGTCGCGGGATGTCGGACGGGTCCGGCCGAGCCCACGGCCCTGGCGAGTCGGTGCATAGATATGGCGCCGGACGGCAAATATGTCCGTTGGATGGGCAGGCTGTCGGCGGGCGTGTTCGGACGGGGAAGCCCCCCGCCCGGACACGCGGCGGTGGTGGTGGTTAATCGCCGGCGTCGGGGCGCCGCAGGGAAAGGGCGCGGTGGCGGCGGACCCGAAAGGCAAAGCGCACGGGCGTGCCCCGCAGCTCAAAGCGTTCCCGCAGTCGGTTCTCCAGGTAGCGGACATACGCGGCGCTCAGAACGTGCGGACGGTTGACCACCAGGCAGATCGTCGGCGGCCTTTCGCCGATCTGCGCCGCGTAGTAGATGCGGGCCGGCCTGCCCGCAGCCGACGCCGGAGGGTGGGTGGCGACCGCCGCGCGCAGGCAGGCGTTCAGCGTCGAGGTCGTCAGCCGCCGCCGGTAGGCGGCGGCGGCGCGCTCCAGGGCGCCGGGCAGCACCTGCAAACCGCGGCCGCTCTGGGCCGAGCAGGGAACCACCTCGGCGTAATGCAGAAAGGGCAGCGCCTCGCGGATTCGCGCCGCCGTCGCCGCGATGCCTCCGGCCGGCAGCAGATCCACCTTGTTGAGCACCAGGATGGCGGCCCGGCCGCGGTCACAGACCAGGCCGGCGATGCGCTTGTCCTGTTCCGACACCGCCGCCGAGGCGTCCAGCACCAGGGCGGCCACCTCGCAGCGTTCCACCGCCCGCGCGCTGCGGCGCGCCGACCAGTGCTCGAGGCTGTGGCGCTCGATGCGCGCCGGGCGCCGCATTCCGGGGGTGTCGACGAGCAGGAAGCGGGCCTCCCCGACGCACCAGGGCACGTCCACCGCGTCCCTCGTCGTGCCGGCTCGTTCCGAGACGATCAGGCGCTGGCTGCCAAGCAGACGGTTGACCAGGGAGCTCTTGCCCACGTTCGGCTTGCCCACGAAGGCCGCGGCGACGGGAAGCACCGCGTCGACATCCGCCTGCGCGGCGGCGGGAGCCACGGCCGCCTGCCCCCCAAGCCGTTCGACCACTAGGTCGAGCAGGTCGCCCACCCCTTCGCCGTGCATGGCGGATACCGCGAGTGGTTCGCCAAGCCCGAGCGGGTAGAAGTCGGCCGCCAACGCCTGCGATGCCTCGCACTTGTTGGCGATCAGCAGTACCGGCCGCCCGAGGCGGCGCACCTCCTCGGCCACGTCGCGATCCCCCGGCTGCAACCCGGCCCGGCCGTCGACGACCACGAGCACCACGCTGGCCGACGCCAGTGCGGCGCGGGTCTGGGTGGCGACCAACGGAGCGAAGGGATCACCGTCGGCGCCGGCAAGACCGCCGGTGTCGGTGACGCGGAAGGCGCATCCGTTCCACAGCGCCTCCGATTCCAGCCGGTCGCGCGTGACCCCGGCGGTGGCCTCGACCACCGCGACGGTCGCGCCGACGATGCGGTTGAACAGCGCGGACTTGCCGACGTTGGGCCGGCCGGTCAGCACCACCGTGGGCATGCCCGCCCCCGCCCCTGCGGCCGTCGGACTCGAAACGGCGGCTTTCCCTGGTATGCTGATCCCGGACACGATCGCGTCTCCTTCCGGGCCGCGCCGCGCCGAGGCGGGCTCCCATACCCCCAGTCTAACAGGCGCCGCCCGTCAGCGCAGTTCGGGCCGGATCGGTGCCGCGGCCCGCAGGTGCGACCGCCACCAGATCGGCAGCTGCGGGAGCAACTGACCGCCCACCACGGCCAGTACCCCTGCGGTGAAGGTGTGTCCCCCGCCGAAGGCCGGCGGCCAGGCGACCGGCAGCGACCGGGCCGCGACGAGCCAGCCGAGCGCGGCCGCGCCCAGCCCGGCGCAGCCCACCGCGAGGGTGTCTCGGGGTTCGGTCGCGATGCCGCCGGCGAACAATCCGGCGACGGCGGCGGCCCCCGCCACCGCGGGCCAGCCCACGCCTGCCTCCTCGCCCCAGATCAGCACGGCACAGATCCCGACCGCACACGCGGTTACCGCGGCCGCGAGGCGCATCCACCACAGCCGGCCGCGCGGCCCCGGTCGCGACAGCACAAACGCGGCAAAGGCCAGCGGTACGACCGTGCCGCCCGGATTGATCAGCACGGCGCCGTGCGGGGGCAGCGGTAGGTTGACGCCGCTGGCGGCAAGGGCCAGCCCCGCCCACAGCGCGCAGGCGGTACGGGTCAGGCCCAACCGCTCGCACCACGCCCCGCCGAAACCCGCCGTCAAGAGCACCAACAGGGCCAGGAGCACCGAACCACCGGAAGGCATGTCGGATCACCCGGGTCCAGTCTGCCCCGAGGGGGGTTTGGCATGCGCCCTCTGAGGATTATGAGCCGCGCTGCAGGGCGGCGATCCGGCCCATGATCCGCTCCTGGGCCAGCCGCTGCAGATCCGCGCCTCCCGGCCGCGCCTCCTGCGGGGCAAGCAGCGGTTCGGCGGTGCCGATGCGCACCACGAGCTGCCCGCGGCGGTAGGCGCCGCAAAGGGCCACCGGCACGATCGGGGCCCCGGTGCGGGCGGCGATCAGGGCGGCGCCCGGTTCGGCCTGCCCCAGCCGGCCGTCCCGGCTGCGCGTGCCCTCCGGGAAGAGGCACACGGCGCGGCCGCGTTGCAGCAGGCCCATGGCGTGGCGCATCGCCGGCCGGTCGGCCGAGTGGCGTCGGACGGGGAAGGCGCCAACGATGCGCAGGACGATGGCGAGCCCGGGTATGGCGAACATCTCGGCCTTGGTCATGAACGCCAGCGGACGGGGACAGACCGCGCCCAGCAGCGGCGGATCCATCCAGGAGAAGTGGTTGCTGCACAGGATGAACGCTCCGCGCCGCGGCACGTGCTCCAGCCCTTCGACCCGGGCGCCGAGCCACCCGAGGAAGTAGGCGCGAAAGGCCAGCCACGCCGTCCAATACAGGATCAGTTGCCGCGGCCCCCCTCTTGCGACGGCGGCAGCAAGGCCAGGATGCGCGCCACGACCTGGTCGACGCTCAGGTGGGTGGTGTCGATCACGTGGGCGTCGGCGGCCTGCCGCAGGGGCGACTCCTCCCGCCCACGGTCCAGCGCGTCGCGCTGGCGCAGATCGCGCGCCACCTCCGCGAGGTCGATGGAGCCAACCCGCCGCCGCAGCTCGGCGTGCCGCCGCACGGCGCGGGCCTCGGCATCCGCCGTGAGAAAGACCTTGACGTCGGCGTCCGGCAGAACGTCGGTGCCGATATCGCGTCCCTCGAGCACCACCCCACCCGTGCTCGCCTGGCGCCGCTGCTGGGGCACCAGTGCCCGTCGCACGCCCGCCAGGGTTGCGATGCGCGCCACCCCCTGGTCTACGACCGGCGAGCGCAGCGTCTCCCCCGGGTCCACGCCGTTGACGCGCACCACCTCGCCGTGCGGGCCCGGAACAAAGGTGATGTCGGTGGTTTCCGCCACCGCCACGACCGCCGCGACGGCGAGGGGTTCGCCCAGGACGTCGATTCCGGCCTGCAGACACGCCCACGTCACCGCCCGATACATCGCCCCTGTATCGAGGTGGCGCAGGCCGGCCGCAACCGCCACGCGACGGGCGACCGTGCTCTTGCCGGCCCCGGCCGGGCCGTCGATGGCGACAACGACCGACGCCGGCCCCGCGTCCGTGCTGCGGCCCGGCGGCGATGGACGTTCGGCGTTCATGGGAGATCCGGCCTCAACACGGTCGCCCCGCGGAGGTAGACGTGCCGCATCGCTTGGGCCGGACGCGCCGCGTGCACGTGGACCAACACCCGCACGCAGCGGGGCAGAGCGTCGGGGACCGCCATCTCCACCGCACACAGCAGCGGCGTGCGCGTCCACCCGAGGTTGCGCGCCGCGGTGGCGGGAAAGGCGGCGTTGAGGTCGGGTGTGGCGGTGAACACCGCGGACACGACGTCTTCCACGTCGAAGTGGTTGGCCGCTTGCAACGCCGTGAGGAGTTGCGCCGTGGCCTCCAGAATGGCGTCCGCCGTATTGTCAGCCACTGTGATCGCACCACGCACGCCACGAACGACGCGTTCCGGCATCCTTACCCCCTTGAAGCGCACGGCATTCAGGCCGTTTGAGCCGCGGCCATTATAGCAGGCAGCGGTGCCGCCGGGTCGATCGGCGCGCAACTTGCCAGGCCGCGTTGTCCACCGCATGCGGCCCGGCGCGCGGTGGCCGGACGCCTACCGCCGCAACCGCACCGCCGGCAGGCGGAGCCCCGAGCGTCCCAGCGGGTAGACACCGGCGGCCGGCCGCCGCACCGCGCCTCCGGGGGCGACCACGTCCAGGGAAAGGCCGCGTGCCCCCTTGGGCAGCACGACGCTCAGGCGTTCGCCCGCGTGCACCGTGACCGCGCGCGGCCGCGTACCCAAGAGCGCGACAACCTGTCCCCCCGCCTCCACCCGGACATCATTGGTGAGCAGACGGCTGCGCGCCGGCGGCGAGAGGCCCAGGATGATCACGCCGGTCGCGGTCGCGCGGTCCGCCGGAGCCACCACCGGCGCCCATGCCGGCTCCAGCGGCCAGGCGCCGTTCCATGTCCACGCCGGGGTCCGCAGGGCGAGGCCGATGGTGGCGCCCACGCCAACCAGGGCGGCCGCCTGCAGGGCCAGGCGGCGCAGGGAAAGGACCAAGGGACCCCGCATCCGCAGGGGAAGGCGCATAGGCTCATCACCAGGGGATCCTATGCCCGCTGCCGGCGGCGCACGCCCTCAGCCCCGCGGACGGGAGCGTCCGGGCCGCGGGCGCGGAGCGCGGCCATCGGCCCCATTTGCGTCCTGGCCGTCTCCGCACTCAGACGCCAGGCCCGGAACGGGCAGGCCGGCTTCCTGCAAGACCGATTCCAACTGGCGCTGCAGCGCGCCGGCCTGGAGGTAGAGCCGGTTGTGCTGCAGTTGCAGGCTTCCGCCCAGCGTGGCCAGGCCGCCCAGGGCCGAAAAGAGCTCAAGCATCGGCTCACGCAACCGTCGGCCTGCGGCCGTGCGTAAGCCGGAGCGCAAGAGCCACTTGCGGCCGGGCGCCGGCTCGGAGTCCAGGTAGTGGCAGCAGCGCATGGCGTGTTCCAGCAGCCGGTTGAGGTTGTCGAGCACCTGCATGGGCTGGCCGCGCCGCAGGGCCCAGGCCAGGCTGGCCCGCCGCTGGCGGCACGCCCGATACTGCTGGGCCAACTTGCGTCGCCACAGCTCGGGGCCGGTGGCCGCCGCATCCAAGACCGCGCGCAACGCGCCGGCTGGGTCATGCAGAACGTCGCCGTGCCGCGCCAGGTAGAGGGCCTCATCCTCGCCGCGCGCCAGGGCTGCCCGCAACGCCTCCAGCGGTTGCACCCGGTACCGATAGAAATGGGGTGGACGGCGAACGTTGTGCCACGCTCCCTCTGCAGGGCCGGCACCGTCCCGATAGACGATCAGGTCGCAACCCGAATAGGCATCCGCGTCCGGCGTGACCGTCGAGCCGCTGAGCACCACCGCGCAGCGCTCTCCTTCACGGCACAGTGGCACCTGCCGCAGCAGATCCTCCTCCAGGGCGGCCACCGCGGCGGAGCGCAGGTCCTGGCGTAGCGATCCCATACCTCACGTCCGGCGGCCGCCGCGCAGGCCCACCGGATCCTTCCCCCCCTTTATGCGCCCGTCTGCAGACCCACCGTCCGCTGCGGGCGCCGACGGCGCCGCGGCGCCGCGGCTGCGGGGCCGCCGGCCGGTGGCGCGCTGCAGCAGCGCGATCTCCTGCGCATCCAGGTGGCGCCAGCCCCCTGGCGGCAACCCCGTGAGCACGAGTGGGCCGAACGAGGTCCGCACCAGACGCAGGACATCCAGACCCACCGCGGCGCAGAGCCGACGCGCCTCCCGGTTGCGGCCCTCATGGAGCACCAGGGACACCCAGCCCGTCCCAGGGCGCGGTGGTTCTCGGGCCGCGGCGGCCGGCGGGCCGGACAGGCTCTTGACCTGGTGGGCCCGCGCCCAACCGTCCGACAAAAAGGCTCCGGCTGCCAGCGCCTGCAACTGCGCCTCGCTTGGCAGCGGGTGGACCAGGGCCGCGTAAACACGCGCCAACCCGCGCCGCGGGTGCAGCAGGGCCTGCGTCAGTGCCCCGTCGTTGGTGACCAGCAGCAGCCCCTCGCTGTCGGTGTCCAGCCGTCCGACCGGATACAACCGTCCCAGGTGGGACGGAACCAGATCCACCACCGTGGGCCGACCGCGCCCGTCGGACGCGGCACTCAGCACACCCACCGGTTTATACACCAGGAGGGTCACCGTCGCCTCGGGTTCGACCGGGCGACCGTCCACCCGCACGTCATCCCCCGGCCGAACTCGCACGGCCGGGTCCCGCACCAACTGGCCGTTGACCGTGACACGGCCGGCCGCGATGAACTCCGCCTCCGCCCGGCGTCGGGCCGCCACACCCGCATGCGCCAAATACTTCTGCAGGCGCGTGCCGGAGCCGGGCCTTCGACTGGAGCCGCTCATGGGCGGGGCGCCAGGATGAACGTCACCGCGACCTCCACCGCCGCGTTCAGCGGCAGCGCCGCGCACCCCACCGCCAACCGCACGTGTCCGGCCCCCGGGAACAGAGTGCCCAGCAGATGGGACGCTCCGTTGACCACCTGGGGTTGTTCGTGGAAGTCGGGGCTGCACTGCACATACCCCTCCACCCGCAGGACACCGTCGATCGCCTCGGCTCCACCCGGCGCCACGGCGGCTGCCGCGGCCAACGCGTTCAACGTCGCCAGGCGTGCCGCCTCCTGGCCCTGCTCGACCGTCACGTCCTCCCCGAGCCTTCCCTGCTGCCGGACCGCACCGCGCACGCTGGGCAGTTGGCCCGAGACGTGAACCAGGTCGCCATGCACACGGGCCGGCACATAGGCCGCCACCGGTCGGGCCACATCCGGCAACTCCAAGCCCAACTCGGCCAGTCGCTGAACCCACGCCGACATCCCGCCGACCCCTCCCCGCACATCCGAGCGGGAGATTCCTCTCCGGCCGGCCGGGTCCTGCACCCAGCGTCAGGGGCCGCCAAAGAGCAATCGCACGAAAAGCAGCGCCAGCGCGAAGCCGAAGAGATCCGCCAGCAGCCCGATGGTCATGGCATGGCGGATGCGCCGCACACCCACCGAGCCGAAATAGACCGATAAGATGTAGAAGGTTGTATCCGTCGATCCCTGGAGGACCGATGCGAGCCGCCCGACATAGGAGTCGGGTCCGTGGTGGCGCAGCAGCTCCGCTGTGATCGCCAGGGCACCGGATCCGGACAGCGGTCGGATGAGCATCAGCGGCAATACTTCGGCGGGGACGCCGACCCGGTTGAGCAGTGGACCAAGGGCGTGCGCGACCAGCCGCATGGCG
>DAHWHT010000378.1 GCA_027335515.1 Clostridia bacterium | reverse complement strand
CGGGGCACGTACGAAAAGTTGATCGGGATCCGGTTGCTGCCGGTGGAGGCGCAGGCCGTTGGCGACTGAGGCGGTCACCGCGCGGGTACAGCCGGAGCCCCTGCACGGGGTCCACGTTGACCCCGCAGGGCAGATCGCCTTCTTGGATCGGCACCTGCTGGCGAGTGCCGGCGGGGTGGTGGCCGAGGGCGGCGGCAGCCTCAAGTTGATTATGGGCGATCCTGGCGCCGGCAAGACGCACTTTCTTGCCGCGTGTCTGGCGCAGGCGCAGGCCCGCGGTTTCTGCGTCGCCCACGTCGACGGCCGTCGGCAACCGCTGTACGGGTTCGACCATCTGTATCGGGCCGTGGTGGGCGGTCTGGACCTGGCGGACCTGGCGCGCCGCTTCGTCGTCGGGTTGCTGCGCAGGGAGGGGTATGCGGACCCGGTCCTTGCCCCGGGCATAACGCTGCACCCCTGGTGTCAGGAGGCGGACCATCCCCCAGAGCGGGTGCGCGCCAAGCTGGGGGAGGCGTTGTATCGGAGCCTTGAGCGCAACCCCGACTTGGATGTCGCATTTGGGGTGGGGCTTTCGCGCTGGTGCGAAGCGGTGGCCTGGGGCATGGCTCCCGAGGACCCCATGGCCGAAGGGCTGCTGGAACGGTGGCTGCGGGGTGAGAAGCTGGCGGTGCGGGATTGCAACCGCCTGCGCCTGCGACGCCCGGTCGACCGTTACACCGCCCGTCTGTGGCTGCGGTCGCTGATTCACTTTGTGCGCCAGGCCGGTGTTCCGGGTCTGGTGGTGGCGGTGGACGGCATGGGCGCGGTTCTGGCCGCCCGGCGTGCGCCGGATCCCCTCCAGGCAGGCCCCGGCGACGGCCTGGCCTCGCCGACCGGAGGCGATGTCCCTCCACCCTACTACACCAAGCAGAAGCGGGACGATTTTTACGAGATGCTGCGGACGCTCATCGACGAGATGGGCCTCACACCGGGGTTTTTGCTGCTGCTGGCCGGACCGCCGCAACTCATGGAAGACGATCGGAACGGTATCCACTCCTACGTCGCGCTTGCCGAGCGCTTGAAGACCGAGGTGGAAACGGTCGAGCTGAACCGCTTCGCGGACACGATCGTCCTGGAGCGCCTCTGGGCTTCGGATCCGGGCGCCGGGCGCACCCTCGCCGAACGGTTGGCCGAGGCCGTTGTCCCCGGTGCCGACTCGGGGGTGCGGGCGCGGGCGGTCGCCGCCGCCCTGGAGCAATGGCAGGTGCGGGATGTGGCGGTGTCGGCCGTGCGGCGCAGCGTTCTGGCCGCCCTGGGTGCCGCCGGGGAGGGATTTGCGGGATGAGCGCCCAGTGGACGGATCCGGCTGCCGAGGCGCGGTTGCGGCTGGCGCACCTGCGCAGCGGGGTCCCCCTACCGCCGACCCTGGCGCCCTGGACCTGGGGGCGGGCCGGCGCTCTGACGCGTCTGACGGATTTGCTGGATACCGTTGCGGCCAAGGGAAGCCGGGCGCAGGCGCTGGCGGCGAACTACGGCAACGGCAAGACGCACACGCTGCGCGCGCTCTGGTCCTTGGCCAGCCAGCGCAACTTTGTGGTGTCCACCGTGGCGCTGACCCGGGAGACGCCCTTTGATCGGCTGGACCGTGCGTATGCCAAGTTGGTTTCGGACACCTACCTGCCCGGTGCCGCCCAGCCCGGGATCGCCCGTCTGCTGGAGATGCCGTCGGAAGGACCCGAGGGGCGTTCGCTGCTGGAGTGGTCGCATACCGCGCTGCATCCCAAGCTGCATGCGGTGTTGCACAACCTCTTGGAGGGGCCGCGCACGGACGCCGCCGAGACCCTGCTGCGCGACCTGGAGCGGATGGACGTCGGGGTGGCCGAGATCAAGCGCATCCACCGCGACAACTTCAAGACACCGTTGAAGCTGGAGCGCTTCTCTGCCCAGCGCGACGTGCGGGACTACCTCCGCCTGTTGGACTTTGTCATCCGCCTGCGCGGCTACGCGGGCTGGGTCATCCTGTTTGACGAGGCCGAACTGGTCGGGCGCCTGGGCAGGGGGGGCCGTGCCCGTGCCTACGCCAACATGGGCCGGCTGGCGATGGATGGCATGGGGTGCGCCCACCTCCTGACGGTGTTTGCCGTGGCGAGCAACTTCTACACAGACGCCCTGCTGCGACGCCACGATGAGACGGCGGCGCCCGCCTGGTTGGAGTCCCGCGGTGATGCCGAGGGTGCCGAGGCCTGCCGACGCGGCATTGCCTTGCTTCAGGGCGCGCAGCTGCTGGAGCCCCTCGGCGCGGCCGACTGGATCCAGCTGCTCCAGGGATTGCTGGACGCGCATGAGCGGGCCTATGGCTGGTCCAGCGGGTTGACGGCGGATGCCTTCTGGGATGCGGTGCGCAACGTCACCACCGAGACCGATACCAAGGTGCGCGTGCGGTTGCGGCTTGCCGTTCAGTGGTTGGATTTGATGTATCAGCACGGGCATCCGCCCCATGTGCGCAGTATTCACGGTCTGCAGGAGGCGGATGTCTCGGAATGGGGCACGCCGGAAGCGGACGTCGACGAGCCGGCGTCGGACGCGGTGGCCGCCGCGTCCGATGACGAATGAGAGGGTGTCCGGAACCGCGACCGCCGTGCGGGAACGGGCGTGCCGCCGCTACCGCCTTCCGGCCGGTGCGCGCAGGTGGACCGGGAGGCGGCGCAGCCCGTGGATGAACCCGGGTGAAAACTCCAGGGACGCTGCGGGGGCCATCTCCAGGCCGCCGACGCGTCGGGCGAGTTCCTCGAAGACCACCCGTCCTTCGAGCCGGGCAAGCGGCGCGCCGAGGCAGAAGTGGATCCCGTGTCCGAACGCAAGGTGCGGGTTGGGAGCCCGCTCCGGCTGGAACCGGTCGCCGTCGGGGAACACCGCCGCGTCCCGATTGGCGGAGCCGATCCAGGCGATCACCCGGGCCCCCGGGGGGATGGTGCGGCCGCCGAGTTCGATGGGCCGCACCGTCCGGCGTGCCATGGCCTGCACGGGTGAGCAAAAGCGCAGGATCTCCTCCACGGCTGCCGGTACCCGTGCCGCATCCGAGCGCAGGGCGGCGAAGGCCTCAGGGTGCTCGCTCAGCAGCCAGATACCGTTGCCGATGAGGTGGGTGGTCGTGATGAAGCCCGCCAGCAGCAGCAGTTCGCAGAAGGCCCGCAGTTCGTCCGGCCCCAGCCGCTTGCCGTCCACTTCGGCGTGCGCCAGATCGCTGATCACGTCGTGGGCCGGGTGGCGCCGCTTGGCTTCGATCAGCGGCGTGAAATAGTCGTCCAACTCGTCTTGCATCTTCCGCAGGCGTTCCTGAAAGGCCGCCGGATCCGGGGTGCCTGTGGCGGGATCCTGGCTGGTGTTGAAGGTGTCGGCCCAGGCGCGGAAGCGAGGGATGTCCTGTGTTGGCAGACCGAGCAGCGTCGCAATCACCGTGATGGGCAGTGGTCCGGCCAACTCCTGCATGATGTCCACGGCGCCGTTGCCGATGGCGGGGTCCAGCCGCTTCGCGGCCAGGTCGCGTATCAAGGGCTCCAGCCGTCCGATGGCCTTGGGGGTGAAGGCCCGCGTGACCAGACCCCGGAGTTTGGTGTGCACGGGCGGATCGGTGGTGAGCACCGTTTGGCTCAGAAAGCCCCCGGGTCGTTCGCGTGCCGCCTCCCGGGCGCCGTGCGCGGCACGGGGGTCCAATTCCGGCTGGCGTGGCGGCTCGGGCCTGGCGAAGGCCGCTTCCGAGGAGAAGGCCGCGTGCTCGGTCAGCACACGGCGCACGTCGTCGTAACGGAACACGCGCCAGACGCCGCTCTCCTCGTCGACATGCACGGGCTGCTCCAACCGCATCCGCCCGTAGTATGTGTAGCGTTCCTGCTCGCTTGCGAACGATGGGAAGATACGGCGGAAGCCCTGACCTGCGCGTTCGTCCATGGTGTCGCCTGGTTAGAAAAATGTGTACAAACCGAACTCTCGGTCTTCCACACGTCCGCCCGACCAGGCTTTCGCCCCTTTCGGCCTGAGATTTGCCCCTCTCGGAGCGGTAGGCAACAGGCGGACTTGGGCTACGCGGCAAGGCGCCGCGCCTGCCGGGACTCCGATCGCCGGCGCAGCCGCTGCGCCGGCATCCGGCGATTGCGGGGTGCGCGCCGCTTAGTCGCCGTCGGCGGTGGCCGTCGCGTAGCCAGCCTGGCGCAAACGGCGCAGGACGTCGACCACGTGCTCCCGGTCGCGGGTCTCCAGGGTGAGTTCCACGGCCGTTTCGCCCAGCGGGACTCCGCCGCGCAGGCGGCTGTGCGCCACGCCGAGCACGTTGGCGCCCGTGGCCGCGACGGCGGCGAGCAGTCGGGCCAGGGACCCCGGCCGATCGACGACGAGGGTGGAGATGGTCACATAGCGGCCGGCCCGCGCCAGGCCGCGACCGATGACGCGGCCGAGCGTCGCCGCGTCGACGTTGCCACCGGAAACGATCGCCACCGTGCGCCGGCCCGCGGCGGCGGGGACGCGCCGTGCCAACAGGGCCGCCAGCGGCGCCGCGCCGGCGCCCTCCGCGACGAGCCGGGCCCGCTCCATCAGGACGAGCATGGCCCAGGCGATTTCGTCTTCTTCGACCAGCACCAGATCGTCGGCGACCTGGGTCAACCTCGCCAGGCTCGCGGGGGTGGGGCGCTTGACGGCAAGTCCGTCGGCAAGCGTCTGGGTCGCCGGCTGGCTGACGACGTGCCCGGCGCGCCAGGAGTCGTGGATGCCCGGGGCGCGAGCGGCCGCCACGCCGATGATGCGGCAGCCGGGACACAGTGCCCGCAGCACCGCTCCGACGCCGGCGATCAGGCCGCCACCGCCGACCGGTACGACGGCGACTTCCACATCCGGCAGTTCTTCGGCCAACTCAAGGCCGACGGTGGCTTGGCCGGCCACCACCTCCGGATCGTCGAACGGGTGGATCAGCGGAATGCCGCGGTTGCTTGCGAGTTCCTGTGCGTGCGCATGCGCGTCGTCGTAGTTCGTGCCGTGCAGGACGACTTCGGCGCCATAGGCGCGGGTGGCCATGATCTTCGGCAAGGCCGCCGTCTCCGGCATGACCACCGTGGCGGAGATGCCGCGGTGGCTGGCGGCGAGGGCGACGCCCTGGGCGTGGTTGCC
>DAHWHT010000377.1 GCA_027335515.1 Clostridia bacterium | reverse complement strand
AAGGGGTAGCCAACTGCGGACGTATAGTCATTTCTCAACAACGTGGCGGCGAAACTGGGCGAGACTGGAAGCCCCTGGAGGGCGAGACCGACACTGAGGCGTGGCGATCTCCGAATCGCAACACACCCGGCGCACAATTCGGATGGATCGTCCCATTCGACAGGCCGTCGCGAAGGTGGAAAGCGCCGTGTCCTCATCGACGGAGTCCATCCGGGGCCGCGATCGCACTGAGAGACATGCGACCGCCATTGCCGGGCCTCAAGAACATGCAGCGGCAGGTCTGTTACGACGAACCATGCCAGTAAATGCGGCTGAAACCGCAGGAGCACTGGACGGCTGTCCGATTCGATCGCCGGTCTCACCCGGTCACCCTTGTGCCGCTCCGCCCACAGTGGGTGGCTCCCAGGCGGCCGGGACCAGCAGACGCGGCCGGTCGCCCACGCGCAGCCGTCGCGGCGTACCGCCGGCGGGGGCGATGGCCACCCCGTCGCGGCTGGCTTCCAGATCGTAGCGCTGCGCGCCGTAGCGCAGGTTGCGCACCCCCAGGCGCTCCAGTCCTTTGGGCAACCGCGGGCGGGCGACGAGGCCGGCGGCCGTGGCATCCAGGCCCAGGAACCCGTACACCGTGACGAGCGGTACGAGCGCGCTTTCGACGAACTCCGCGTCCAATCCGAGGCCTCCGGCGGTGCCGGCACCCTGGAGCCGGCCCTCGCGGTTCTGGTAATAGGCGCGGTAGCCGCCGGCCTCCAAGACCTCGGCGTACCAGTCGAGCACCCCCGCCAATCGGGACCAGGCGTCGTCCGCGTCCGCAAACTGCAGGCGATTGAGGATGTCGTGGAACGACGTATACAGCACGGCGCCGCCGTTTTGGACCTGGTCGCCCCAGGGTACGCTGCTGCCGTTCCAGCCCCAGAAATACCAGTCCCGGTTGTCGCGCGTGGTGGCGCGAGGCGCGAAGCGGAAGTGGTAGATGTCCGCGCCCTGTGAGCGGTCGCCCGCGATCCGCCGCCGCCCGTCCAGCCACTCGTAGATGCGGCGCGCCTGCTCCGGGCCGCCCAGGCCGCAGTGGAGGGCCTCCAGGTTGGCAAAGACAAAGCCGTAGTCGTGTCGCCGGCCTTCGCGGTCGATGGTGCCGACGAAGCGGCCGCTTTGGTCGTCCCAGAAGGCCGCGGTCGCCGCGTCGTGGACCCGGGTGGCGTGGGCCCGCAGGGCGGCCGCCCCCATGCCCCGGGGTGCCGGCTCCGCCCCCCATTCCGGGTGGCGGGCGACCAGCGCCTCCAATGCGGCGGCGGCGCGGACGGCAGCCAGATAGTAGGCGGTGCCATACAGATCGCGGTGGCCGAAGGGCAGCAGGTCCCAGTAGTTTGAGCCGATTCCGTGGCCGAGGCCGGTCTGGCCGTCGTGGCCCCACCAGGGGGTCTCCAGCAGGCCGTGGCGGCGGCCGCCGTGGTCATGGTGCAGGTGGGCCAGGGCCCTGCGCACCCGCGGCAGGATGCGCATGAGGAAGGCCCGGTCGCAGCCCCAGCGGGCGTGGTGCCAGGCGGCGAGTACGAAGTGGCTGTTGTTGGTGTTGTGCCGCGTGTCGAACAGCGGCTCGATGCGTTGCACCACGATGGTGGCGCCGGGTTCCAGATACAGTCGCAGGGTCAGGCGCCGGAGGGTGGCCGCGCGCGGCAGCGACGGCCATAGGGGAAGAAACAGCGTCTGCTCCCCGGTCGGCGGTGGGGGCAGACGGAAGGGGACCGTGCCTTGCCGGCCCTCCGCGTCCCGCCAACGGCAGACGCCCGCTACCGCGCCGTCACCGCGCCACTGCACCGCGAGCAGGGGGGTGTGCAGGGCGGCCAGTTCCAGGGCGGGGGAGGCGATCTCGACCTCGCCGCGCTGTTCCTCAAGGGCCCAGCCGGGGTGACCGCCCTGGGGCGCCGGCGTGCCGCGCACCCGTTGCCAGCCGTGGGGCTGGGCGGTGGTGAAATCCCAGGCGGGTACGGCCCCCCGGCTCTGGCGGTAGTCGGGGAAGGGCCAGCCGATGCGGTTGCGCTCGTGGAAGGTCGGCGGGTAGGTGTAGACGTAGCCGTCGGCATCCAGCTCGACGTGCTCGAGGAAGTGGGCGAGGTCGCGGTTGTAGTCGTGGCCGTGGGCCGGGTTGGCGGCGGTGTCCAGCCATTCGGTCGCAAGCGCGTTCCAGGCCCGCCAGTCGCTCTGCTGGTCGCCGGTGTAGGCGGAGGGGCCGGGCAGCGCAAAGTAGTGGCGGCGGAAGAGGTCGTTGAGCAGCTGCGCGCTGCGCGTGTCGGATGCCGTGAACTCAGGGAAGGACGTGCAGTCGTCCGGTAGCGGCGTTGCGTTGCGCAGCATGGTGAACCTCCTCGGTCGCGGGCGTGTGCCCGTGGGGATACGACGGCGTGGTGCCGGGCGCCTGTCGCTATGTGCCACATGGCGCGGGCGGCCAGCGTCGGCAGGGCCGCGGCGCGGTGCGGTCGAAGGCCCGTCCCATGAAGTTCCGCTTTGTGCACGCCGCCGACCTGCATTTGGACACCCCGTTTTCCGGCGTTGGGCGCACCGACGCGGCGGTTGCGACCGCCCTGCGCGACGCGTCGCTGGACGCCTGGGACGACCTGGTCTCCTGCACCCTGCGGGAGCGCGCGGTGCTCTTGGTGCTGGCCGGGGACATCTACGACGGTCCGGACCGCGGTCTGCGGCCACAGATGCGCCTGCTTTCCGGTCTGCGCCGTCTGGTCGAGCAGGGTGTGCGGGTGGTCATGGTCCATGGAAACCACGACCCGCGGGGAACCGGGTGGTCGGCTGTGCGCGACTGGCCGGCGGGGGTGACCATCTGCCCCAGCGACGGCGTGGCGTCGACGGTGGTCGAGCGCGACGGGCACCGCCTGGCCACCGTGTACGGGGTGTCCCACGCGCGCGCCGACGAGGGGCGCAACCTCGCACGCCTCTTGCGGCGCGGCCCGGAACCGGGCCTGCACCTGGGGGTGGTGCATTGCAGCGTGGGCGCCGATCCCGAGCACGCGGCCTACGCCCCCTGCAGCCTGGAGGACCTGCGCGCCGGGGGCATGGACTACTGGGCCCTGGGCCACGTGCACCGCCGGCGCACC
Organism: Clostridia bacterium; assembly: GCA_027335515.1. Next base: position 9,951 of record DAHWHT010000377.1, on the reverse strand, counting down.
CTGCTGGCCGGTGACCCCTGCTACGCCTGCTACCCCGGCAATCTGCAGGGCCGCAGCCTCTCCCCTGGGGAACGGGGTGCCAAGGGGGCCCTGGTGGTGGAGTGCGACGACGCGCACGGGGTGATCGCGCCACCCCGCTTTGTGCCGCTGGACCGGGTGCGGTTTGTGCCGCTGGAACTCGATGCCGCCGACTGGCCCGATGTGGCCGCCGCGACCCAGGGGGTGCTGGCGGGGTTGACGGCGTTGCGCGCGGCGCCCGACCACGAGGGGCGGGGGTTGGTGGTCCGGGTGTTCCTGCGGGGGGTGCCGGCGGCCGATCCTGCCTGGCAGGCCGCGGCCGCGGATCTGCGCACCCAGGTGCTGGAGGGGGTCGCCGGCTGGACCCCGTTTGTGTGGTGCGAATCGGTGCGGTTGGGGCTGCGGGTTGTGCTGGACCGGGCCGCGATCGCCGGCCGTGGCGACTTCGCCGCCGAACTCGTCGCCCACGCGACCGCGTTGGCCGCCGATCCCGCCGCTTTGGAGGCGCTGCTGGCGGAAATCGAAGCCGGTCTGCCCGCCGGCATCGCCGCGGTGGCGCGAGAGGTAGCGCCGTCGGTGTCCTCCCCCGCCGCCTTGGTCGAGGAGGCGGAGGCCCACTGCCTGCGCCTGCTGCTGGCCGAGGGGGTGGCGCCGTGATCCTGAACGGCTGGCACGTGGATGGCTATGGCATCCTGTCCGACCACCACACCGCGGACGTCGAGCCGGGGCTGTGCGTCGTCTTCGGGCCGAACGAGGCCGGCAAGTCCACGCTGCTCTCCTTCTTGCGCTTCACCCTCTTTGGCGTTTCGGGCGCGGCGGCGATGCCCGCCCTGCGCGGCGGGTCGCCGGGGGGGCGGGTCTTTCTGCGCGCCGACGACGGGGGCCGTTGGACCGTGGAGCGCCACGGCAGGCGGGTGCGGCTGCTGGATCCCCAGGGCCAGCCGGCGGTGGAGTCCGCGCTGTCGCAACTGTTGGGCGGCGCGGACGCCCGCCTGTTCCGCGCCATCTTCGCCTTCGACCTCGGCGAACTCAGCCGCTTTGAATCCCTCACCGACGCGGGGGTGCGCGACCAGGTCTTTTCGGCCGGGATCACCGGCGCCGGTGCGACCGCCAGTCAGGCGCGCCAACAACTGGAGGCCGAGGTCGCCCAGTTGGTGCGGCCGCAGTCCACCCAGGGGCGGCTCAACGCCCTGGCCGCCGAGTTGCGCGAGGTCCGCAGGGCGCTGCGCGCGGCGCGGCAAGCGACTGCGGAATACCCCGAGCGCGTGGCGCGCCAGGACGCCGCCCAGGAGCAGGCGGCACAGCTCGCGGTGCGCCTGGACGAGATGGGCCAGCGGACGACGTTGCTGGAGATCCTCTTGCGGCTGTGGGAGCCGTGGAACCGCTGGCGCGCCCTGCGGGAGGACCTGTCCCGTCTGCCGGCGCCCGTGGTGGCGCCCGAGGCCGGCGCGGAACTGGAGCGGGTGCGCGCCGCCAGGCAGCGGGCCCGGGACGCGTTGGAGCAGGCGCTGGAGCAACAGCGGACCTTGCGCCGGGACACGGAGGCCCTGCGCCTGGCGCCCGAGCTGGAGGCCATCGCCGTGAGGGCGGCCGCCGCCGCCGCGACCGCCGCGGCTCAGCGTCAGCGGTTGGAACAACTGGGTCACCTGCGGGCTCAGGAAGTGGCCTTGGAGGATCGCCTCGCCCAACGGCTGGCGGCCCTCGGACCGGGCCTCGACGTCGCCCGCCTCCCCGACCACCGGTTGCCCGTCGCGACGGCGGACAGCCTGCGCACCTGGCGGGCCCGGGCCGAAGCGGCCGAGCGCGTGGTGGGTCAGGCCGGCCAGGATCTGCGTCAGGCGCGCGACGCCCGCTGCGAGGCGGACCGCGAGGTGGATGCGCGCCGCGGCGCGCGCGATGCGCTGGCGGATGAGGCGGATCTCGCCGCGGTGGAGGCCCGGCGCGCGCAGTTGGAGCGTGTGGAGCGGCTGCTGCCCGCCGTCCGCGCGCTGCCGGTGTGGTTGGCGCTGGCCCTGGCCGGCTGCGCGGCGGTGGCGGCCACGGCCGGTCCGCGCCCAGGCCCGGCGGGGGTGGGGGCCGACCTGCTGGCCCTCGCGGCGGCGGCCCTCGCCATCGCCGGTTTGGGACGGCAGTGGCGCGATGCGGCCCTCACCCTGGGGACCGCCGCCGGTGCCCTCGGGCTCCCCGCCCGGCCATCCCCCCGCCAGTTGGAGGCCGCCCACCGTCAGTTGCGTGCGGCCGCGGAGGGGGCCAACCGGCGCCAGGACGCGGTGACGGCCCTGGCGCAGGCCGAAGTGGCCGCGGCACAGTGGGCCGCGCGCGGTCAGTCCGCCGCAGCGCACCTGGAGGAGGCCCGGGCCCAGGCGGGAGAACTGGAGGCGCAGTGGGCCGAATGGCGGCGGGAACAGGGGTTGCCGCCGGGGCTCTCCCCCGAGGGTTGCGGCGAGTTCATCCGCGCGTTGCAGGGGGTGCACGAGGTCGCGCTGGACCTGGAGGAGGCCCGCACCCGGCGCCGAGGCGGGCTGGCGGCGGCCGATGCCTGGCGCGACGAGGCGCACGCCCTGCTGGCCGCCGGTGGCCGCGCGGTGCCGGCCGACGGGTGCGCCTGCACCGTGGAGGTGGAGGCGCTGGCGTCCCAAGCGCGCCTGGCCGTGGAACGGCGGGCGCGTTGGGAGGAACTGCGGCGGCAGGCGGCGGAACTCGAACCGCGGCTGGAGCAGGCGCGCCGGGCCTGGGAGCGGGCCGACGCCGAGCATGCGGCGCTGCTGGCATCGGCGGGTGCGGCCGACGACGACGCGTTCCTGCAGCGGGTGGTGGAGGCGCAGGGCTTCGCACAGCGGCAGCGGGACGCGGAGCAACTGGAGCGGACGCTGCGCGACCCGTTGGGCAGCGGGCCGTACGGGGATAAGCTCCGCTTCCTGCTGGCCGAGGGTGGACCGGCCGACTGGCAGGCCGAGCGGGCCCGCCTGGAGACCCAGGCGGTGGAATGCCGGTCGCAGCGCGACGCGGCCATCGAGGCTCGCACGCTGGCGGAGCGCCAGCTCCAGGAACTGGAGGCGTCGGCCGACGTCGCGTCCCTGTCCGGTCGGGAGGAGGCCCTGCGCGCGGAGTGCGCCGAGGCGCTTGCGCAGTGGCGGCGGCTCCGGTTGGCACAGGCGTTGTTGGGGCGCACCCTGGAGGACTTCGTCCGCGACCGCCAGCCGGAGGTGCTGGCTGCGGCGTCGCGCGCCTTCGCGTTGGTGACCGAAGGCCGCTACACCCACGTGGTCCAGCAGGTACAGGGGGACGCGGCGCTGGCGGTGCTGGATCGCGCCGGAGCCCGGCGCACCCCGCGCGAGCTGAGCCGCGGCACCGCCGAACAGCTCTACCTGGCTTTGCGCCTTGGGCTCGCCGAAGCGTTTGCGCGGCGCTCCGTGGCGCTGCCGCTGATCCTGGACGACGTGCTCGTCAACTTCGATTCCGCCCGGGCCGAGGCGATGCTGCGGGCCCTGCAGGGCTACCTGGACACCGGGGGGCGGCAGGTGCTGCTTTTCACCTGCCACGATCAGACCCTGGAGATGGCCAGGGCGGTCTGCGGCGGCTGCCGAGTGGTCGACCTCTCGCCGCGGGAGCCGGCGGCGCTCGCCTCGGCGACGGATGCGGCCGCGGCCGCCGACGCGACGGTGGAGGGGGACGGTGTGGCGGCGGGATTGGATGCCGCAGCCGACTTCTTCCGGCGCGAGGGACCCGCGGGCGTCCGCCGACTGCAGGACGCCTTTGGTTTGGAGGCGGCGGCCGCCAGGCGCATGATCCGCACCCTGCTTGCTTCCGGCCGCATCCGCAGCGAGGGGCACGGCCGCGGCACGCGCTACGGACCGGCTTGAGTGGCTTGAGGGCGGCACGGGTCAGACCGAACGGACGGGGACGGTGCTGCCGTCGTCCATGGCCGAGCGGCGCAGGGCATCCAGCGACTCCATGTTGCGCACGCCATCCTGGATGTCCACCAGCGGGGACGCGTCGCCCTGGATGCGTGCCTGGAAGTGGCGGACGGCCGCCGTGAAAGAGGGCTCGTCGACGGCGTCGCTTTGGACCTCGTCCGGTTGGCCGGGGCGTCGCAGGGTGATGGTTGCCCCCGGGCCCCGCGGGTGGTAGGGCTGGGTGACGATGATCTCGCCGGCGCTGCCAAGGATGCGGGCCTCCAGCCCGCCGGGGGCGTCAAAACCGCACGAGAGCGTGGCCGCCCGCCCGGCGTCAAAGTGCAACATACCAACCAACTGGGTGTCCACCCCGCCGGTGCGGTCCCAGACGGCGCGCGCGCTGGCGGCGATGGGCTCCAGGCCGAAGACCAGCCGGAGCCAGGAAACGGGGTAGCAGCCGACATCCAGGAGCGCCCCACCCTCAAGGTCCGCCCGCATGCGGATGTTGTCGGACCGGCGGGCCCCCGGCAGCAGGAAGTGGAAGGCCGCGTGGGCGGTGCGCACCGCGCCGATGGCGCCATCGCGCAGCCAGCCCTGCAGGCGCAGGGTCTGGGGATGGCAGCGGAACACGAAGGCCTCCATGGCCACGACCCCGGCCGCCTCGCAGGCCGCCGCGGCCTCACGGGCGGCCGCAGCGTTGCCGGCCAGCGGCTTTTCGCATAGCACGTGTTTGCCGGCCCGCGCCGCGGCCTCGGTCCAGGCGGCGTGCAGGCTGTTGGGCAGGGGGATGTAGACGGCGTCCACCTGCGGCGCGGCCAGCAGTTCGGCGTAGCTGCGGTAGACCCGCGCGATGGCGTGCCGCCGCGCGAAGGCGTCGCCGCGCTCGGCGTCGCGCGATGCCAGCGCGACAAGCTCGCCGCCCCCCGCCGCGCGCACCGCGGGGATGAACTGCCGCTCCGCTATCGCCGCCGCCCCGAGAATGCCCCACCGCACCGTCGCCACCGGCCTCGCCCCCCAGCGCGGGGCATTCGCGGCGAGGGCACGGCCTCCTGGCGCACAACGCCGCCAGGTGCACGGGGATCGCACTGCCCCGGATGCCGCCAACCCCAACGCCCGCCGCCGCGGCCGCAGTGCCCTCCACCGCGCGGCCCTCACGCAAAGGTGGTTTCTTCGAGGGTGCCTTCCTCGAGGCGTCGCAGCCACCAGGCACAGGCCGGACCGCGCCTTTCGAGAAACTCCCGTCTCTGTCTGGCCTTTTCGGCTGGATCTCCGGGAATGCTGAGGTAGCGCAGGAAGGAAAGCGCCATCCGCGCCATGGCGAACGGCAGGGCCCGCCGCTCCGGCCGGCTCAGCGGCACCGCGCAGCCCGCGTCGTACGCCTCGACGAGGGCGCGGACTTCCGCGATGTCCGCCCCGTTCTGGAAGGCGTAGGCCAGCGGTAGCGCAAGGTCGTCGACGCGGGGGCGGAGGCCCGCGAAGTCGAAGTCGAGCACCGCGACCACGTCCAGGTCGCGAAACCGCACGTTGTTGTTCCAGAAATCTCCATGCACCCATTGGCAGGGCAGGCGGTGCGGCGACAGGTGCCGCGCGAGCGACTCCGCCCTGCGTGCCAGTTGTTCTTCTGCGGGGGTCGGTCCCCAGGCCCGCACGATGGCCGCCGCCTCCAGCGTCGCTTGGAGTGCGGCCTGCTGCGGCAGGTGGTTGGCAAAGGGCGGCGGTTCCCCCGGCGGGAGGTCGGCCATGTGGGCGTGCAGCCGTCCCAGGGCGCGCATCCCCGCGCGCAGCCGCCCCTCGTCGTCCATCGGCGCGCCAGCGACGTGGCGCTCGACTTCCAGCACGCAACCTCCGAAAGCGCAGGACAGGGCCCCGTCCCGCGTCGGCCGCAGCGCAGGGATGGGGACACCGCGGGCACGCAGCGTTCGGCGGATTTCCTGCAGCGTCCGCAGACGGGCCGGGCTGACCCACGGGCCGTAGACGCGCAGGACGTGGTCGTCGAGCCGCACGTTGAGGTTGAAGCTGCCGCCCAGGGGTTGCGGCTCCCGCGCCCGCAGGCCGTAGCGATCCGCCACCCATTGCAGGAGTTCGGGGGAAAGCAGGGGGTCCGGCCCGGAAAGATTGGCGGGGTCGTTGTGGCTGGATGCCAGAGCCGCCGCCTCCTCACGCCACCGCGGTGTGGCGGGGGACGGGCGTTGTCCCGAACCCCGCCGATCACACCCGGCACGCACGGATTCGCCAGCGCGCGCCCCGCGTCCCGCAGGGGCTGGTGCACCCATTGCGCGTGCCGTGCCAAGGGGGTGGGCGTGGAGGCGCGGGGCCCGCTTGTCCCGTGGTGGCAAGAGGGGGGGCGGGTGCGGACCCTCAAGGCGACGCCCAGGCCGCGGGCTCCAGGGCGCATGCCATACATAGCCGCCGGCGGCAACCGCGCGGCGAACCGGTGGCCGTCAGCCGCTCGGCCTCCACGGTGAAACCGTTGCGCTCGTAACAGCGGCGCGCCCGGATGTTCGTGGCATCCGTCCAGAGTTTGACCCGGGTGAAGCGTTCGGCGGCCAGCCACGCCTTTGCCGCCCCGAGGGCGGCGGACCCGTATCCGTTGCCCCAGGCGGCCGGGGCGAGCGCCAGCATCTTGATCCACGCCACGCGGTCGGTGGATGCCAGGCCGTTGATACCGATCCAGCCGAAGGGGGGGCCACCGGACACGGACGTGATGAGGAAGTCCGCCTCGTCCGGGTCGTCGAGCCAGGCGGCGATGGCCCCTTCCCACGTCGCCAACGTGCTCGGGCCGTCGCCAAGGGCCTCCATCAGGAGGGGATCGTTGGCCAGGCGGTGCAAGAACGGGGCGGCGGCCGGTGTGACCGGTGTCCATTGCATATCCGCCATTTCGACCCCCCGCGAGGCGACTGCGGTATCGCCATGGACGGTGCCGCGCCCGAGCGCGTGCGATGATCTCATGCCTTGCGGACGACGTACCGCGCCTCACGTAACCACACCTCGATGCCCAGCTTGACCGCCTTCGCGGCCAGTTCATTGTCGTGGGCGCCCACCGGACGCCCCGCGCCCGCCCACTCCGCTTCGATGTGCAGACCGGCTGCCTGGATACGGTCCCGGACGGCCAATCCGTCGCTGGAGGCGATCCGGGGGTCGTCCAGGGCCTCGGCCAGCCGCCTGCATCCGTCGGGGTCCCACCATATTTCCATTGCCAGGACTCGCCCGCCCGGCCGCAGCACGCGTGCCGCCTCGCGCCACGCTCCGGACGGGTCGTTGGCGATGTTGCTAAAGCCTGCGATGCTCGTGATCACCGCCACGGAGTCGTCGCGCAGGGGGGCGCATGCGAAGTCCAGCCCGGCGAAGCAGGCGCCGCTTCCCCGCCGCTCCGACGCCAGGAACTCACGCCAGCCGTGCAGCACGGGTGTGCCAGCGTCCACCGCCAAGACGTGCGCGTCTGGGTTGAGTTGGAGGACAAAGGGCATGGCCCCGCCGCCGGGGCCGCTCGCCACGTCGACGATGGGCTCGCCCGCCAGGGCGACACCCCGGATCTCTTTGGCGAACGGCGACGAATCGCCGGGCAGGCCGTTCTGTCCAGCCCAGTTGCGGCGGTACTGGCCGTTGTTCAAGAGGCTCCGCACACTGGCGTACTGCCAGCGTGCGCCGTCGAACGCCCGGCGCATGAAGTCCGGGATGCCCGCCCTCACCGGCCAGATGTCGTCGCTGCCGGAGCGCAGCCACCCGTCGCACCAGCGACCATCGACCTGCGTCCCGTCGAATTCGAGGGGCGACCGATCACCCGGGTTGACAAACAGGGACTGAAAGACGGGATCCATGCGGTCCACCACCCCGCCCTGCCCGGCCGACGAAGGCCGCCGATCCTTGCACTTGCGCTACCTATACTTGGGAGAGGGACCGTTCGCTGTGTTCCGCGGGGGCCCTGGCCGCCGAACGATCCGAGCATGGTGGCCCTTCGTTCTTCGTTGACAGTCCATCCGGACGGCGTCCCCGTCGTGACCTCCAGGAGCCGCCCGGTGACGATCATCCCGCCGTTGGAGTGACTGATGTATTCGCCGGGGGCGAACAGGGTGCCGCAGTGCTGCCCTATCCCTTCGACGAAGACCTGCAGGGCGCCACGCCCCGCAGCGTCCGGAAAGAACCGATCGGCGTCGATCCCGTTGGTGTGGTTCAGGAGGTGGTGAACGCAGATCTGTTCGGTGGAGGACGATGCCGCCAGTTTGAATTCCGGCAGGTACCGCACGATGGGTTCGTTGATGTCGATGACGCCGCGTTCGACCTGTTGGTGCACCAACGTCGCGGTCATCACCTTGGTGATGGATCCAAGCAGAAAGCCCGGGTCCTCGACCATCGGCGCCCCCGTGGAGACGTTCGCCACCCTATGGGCCATGATCGTCTGCTCCCCGTCGCGGTACACCCCGGCCAGATACCCAGGGACCCGGCTCGCCTCGCAGCCGACCGCAGCCGGTTCGCGAATGCGCCCCGCCACATCGGATGGCCTCCGCCGCGCCATAGCATCGCATCCCCGCGCAGCCCGGGCAGTGCGGGTGCCTGGATTGCCCGCCGCCCGGGATCCACGCGCTCACGCCGCGCATTCTCCAACCCTGACCCCGGGGGCCCACGTTGAGCCCGCAGGCTGCCCTCGGGAAGGACGGGCCCGCCCACAGATAGCGGCGGCGGAGTAAACGTGGCCTTACGCCGCCCGGTATACTGGGCGAAGGGGGACGAGCGTGTGGACACGTCCGTGCTGACCGCGTTCTTCAGCGCCCAGGCCGACGTGCGTCTGGCGTACCTGTTCGGCTCACAGGCGCGCGGCGAGGCCGGACCGCTCTCCGATGTCGATCTGGCCATCGTGCTTGATCCAGCTACGCCCTCGCCCGACCTGCGCCGCGACGACCTCAACGCGCGGTTGATGCAATGGCTGCACCGGGACGACGTGGACTTGGTGCTGGCCGACCGTGCGCCGCCGCTCCTGCGCCATCGGATCGTGCGGTACGGCATCTGCCTGTTCGCACGGGAGCCCGTGGAGGCGACCCGTTTTGCCGTGCGTGCGCTGCAGTCCTATGAAGACACGCGTCCGCTCCGTGACATCGCGTACGCCGCGCTGCAGCGCCGCCTTGCGTCCGACGAATTCGGGAGGGCTCCCGCATACCGGCGGGTGGGTGGGTGAGTGATGGGTAGCTTGGATCGGGACGCGGTGCGAGAGCATCTGCTGGCCCTGGAAGAGGCCGTGGCCGTCCTGCGTACGAAGGCTGACTGGACGCCGGAAGAGTTGCGGGGCGAGCCCACCAAACTCTGGGTGGTGGCACACGGCCTGCAGTTGGCCATACAGAACGTGGTGGACATCGCCGCACACATCGGCGCCTCACTGCGATCGGGCCCGTCCGCAGCGGACTATCGCGATGCCATCCTCACGCTGGGTGCATCGGGCGTTCTGGAGCAGCCGTTTGCGGACCGGATCGCCCCCATGGCCGGTCTGCGCAACATCATCGTCCATGGGTACCTTCGGTTGCAGGTGGAGCGGTTGGTCGACGCACTTGGGAACCTGGACGACTTCGGGACCTTTGCGCGGGCGGTCCACACGTTTCTTGCAGCGAATCCCGGCCTCTGACGCGCCGCTGCCCGCGCCGGCGCGAAACCGTGGTGATCTCCGCGGGCCAAGGCGTCTCCCCACGCGGTGGTGCTCGCACGGTTGCCGCGGTGGGTCGGTCGACCGTGGAGAATCTCACCTGGATGCTCGCGTTGCTACGGCACCCGCCTCTCTCTGGTGACGCCTCCGCAAGCCAGCCGTCGCCCCCTTCGTGGTCGTGGCGCTAGGCGATGCCACCTGGCGAACCGGGCCACCGAGGAGGAGCCGCTTGGGGGCGCGCGCCCGCGGCACTTCCCGCCGCGGCGCGGGAATTCGGCCGATCGGCCGCGGCAGGACCCGGGGTTGGGCGGGTGAAGGCCGCAGCGTGGCGCCCTGCGCTACAGCAGAGCGCGCCAGGACTTGATGGACGCGCCACTAGGGTCCAAGGAAGCGGCGCCAGCAGCGTCA
>DAHWHT010000365.1 GCA_027335515.1 Clostridia bacterium | reverse complement strand
CACGAGCATCGGCTTCAACCGGCCACCGTAAAGGCGGTCGAGGAACGTGCGGTTCTCGGCGTGGAGGCACTCCGCCCGCGTGAGCCGGGCGACGTAGCGGTAGCTCCCGAACGGGCCGACGGTATCCACCGCGCCCTTCTGCACCAGGCGGCGGACGAAGGTCTTGATGGTGTTGGGATGCCAGGAAGACGACGCAGATACGGCAGCGATGATCTCTGGCAGCGAGAGCGGCCCCCGGTCCCACAGGACACTCATGACCTCCCACTCGGCTTGGGAGACGTGCGGCAAGTCCTTTTGCATCGGGGCACCTCCAGCCTACGCGCGTCATCCACTGCAGACTACCGCCGTAGGCTGTAAGTGTCAACGGCCGCCTTTCGCTCGGATGCGAGAACAGGGTCAGCGTATGGTGATGGCGGCCGTGTGCGGGTGGGGTCAGGGGCGAGCGTCCCGCCCCCCCGGATCAGCGCCACCTTCCCGTCCTTGGCGGTCTGGGCCGATTCCGAGCATGCTGGCCCACCAGGTGCAGTGGAAATGGCACTGGCAGACTTTCGGCGACAGCATTGAGGTTTGCGGCGGCCACGGTCACTGCCTCCATGGCCTCCGCCCACATGTCCCCCAGTACCCGGATGGCCTCGGGGTCCTCATCTCTCGTGGTGTCCGCCGCCGCGATGATGGTCATGGCGTCGCGGGTCATGGCCTCGATGTGCGCCTTTGCGTCGATCACGGGATCACCCTCCTCCGAACACGTCCAGAGTACGGCGTCGCCCGCCCCCGCCGGGGTCTCGTGATGATCGGGCCGGTATCGGGCTCTGCCTTGGCTGCCGGCGGCTCGCGGTCGGGGATGAGCGCCAAGAGGGAAGTGACGGCGACCGCCAGGAGGGCCAGGGCCATCGCCAGGGCGGCGGCGACGTAGACGGCGTAGACCGCCCATGTCAGACCCCACGCCACGGCCCTCACGGCCTCCCAGGCCGCATGGAGCATGGCCAGCACCTCCCCTCCGGGTTCTGGCTCAGGAGCACAATCGGCCGGCCCCAGGGCTCTCGCGGGCTCCCAGGGCCGGTGAAATCTCCCCCCGGTCGTGAAGGCCGGGGCCAGGGATCGGAGAGCCCCGGCCGTTCGGCGCCGGGTCTCCTGGGGAAGATCGGGGGGTTACTTGGAAGGAGCAGTCTGCGCGGGCAGGTGCTGCACGACGCCGACGGTGAGGTGCGCCACCGCGATGGGCCCATGCCAGGGGTCGGGGGGGAGCGGGGTCCGGGCGGCGTCCACCGCCTGGGCCGAGAGCGCCAGGCTGGCTACGGTCACGAGCGCAGCGAGGCCGGCCAGGGCGCGGTCGCCGGCACCGGACGCGCGGCGGAAGCGGAATGCGGCGTAGGCGGCGGCGAGAAACGCGAAAAGCAGGAGCGGGGCGAGCGATGCGGGCATCGGTGGGACCTCCTTTCGCGGGTGAGAGCGAGGGCGGAACAGGGCCGCCGCAGAGAGGGGCGGCCCTTGGTGGTGTTACGCAACAGTGAGATCAGCCGCGACAGGGGACCAAGAGGGTTCAGAGACCGTCACAGAGGTAGACGTGCCGTACACGGCCACGGTTTGGGACAGGCTGGGCACAGCCGAACCTGTGTGGAACGACACAGCGGCCGTGTCGGCGGTGTTGGTGAGCATCACAGACTGGCCCGCCGTCACGGAGCCGTTGACCGTAGCCGACAGGCTGCCCCCCTCGTAGGTCGTCTCCTGGGGGCTCACCGTAACCTCCGCCCGATCCCCCGCTGCCACGGCGGACCCAGCAAAATCAAACCCAAGTCCGCCAACGGAAGCCGAGCCGTCTGTGACTGTCGCGTTGGACCACACAAGGCCGCCGTTTGTCGAATAGATCACCGCCTGGGCCAGACCGCCTGAGACGGACCGCACCTGGAACAGGTACGTCGTGGTCGTGGCGGCATCATACGACCCGTCGATCTCTGTGATGTCCCCGTTGTCGTTTTGCGCAACTGATACTGTCCAGGGCGACGTGCTCGCCGACAGCGTAAAAGTACCAGCGCCCAGCCCCGCAGCACTCACCGCACCCCCGTCGGTCACGGTTTCTCCGCCGGTCCCCTGGCCGGTTACCGACTCGGGCGATGTCCAATACACCGTGGCCACCTGCCCGGCCGGTACCCCGCCGATCCCAGCGAACGCCCCGGTTTGATTCGCCCAGGTGCCGCCGATGGCCGATCCTCCGGCGGAGACATGCACCCAATCGCCACTGGGCGCCGCGCCCGCCGTACCAGTCACGCTGGTGGTCGTCACTGTGACAGGGAATCCCGTCGCCCCCTCCGCCACGCCGACCTCACACACCTGCGGCGTCCCATTGCACGACGGCACCGCCACCGCCCGGGGCAACGTCGCGCTCACCGCCTGTGCCCCCGCCGCCGAGGCGGCCGGGCCAATCCCTCCGATCCCGAGGCCGACGGCGGCAACGGCCGCCAGGATGGGACGGAGCCCACGACTGATCTTCATAGGTCCTCATGCCTCCCTTGATATGGAGCGACAGAACAAGCGTACTGCCAGACGGCGCCTGGCGGGCGAAGGGCGGCCCCGAGCGGAGCCGCCCCCGATCTGCCCCTGGGTCAGCGGGTGAGCACTGGTGCAGTGGGACTGAGGATGCTCGTGCTCGCGCACGCCTGGCGCGTCTGGCCGGCCAGGCTGCCAGTGATGCAGGCCGTGTAGTTGCCTTGCCCGAGGGTGAACGGCCGGCTCCACGTCCCGGTGCCCGCCTGCGGCCAGGTCCCGCCGCCGAACGCCGCCACGTCGATGCTCGCACTATCCCAACCAGACCAGGCTGCCGAAACGGTCACCTGCTGGCCGGGCTCGGCCAGGGACGGCGTGACGGCGATGTTGAGCGTCGGAGCCGGTAGCACGGTCAACGTGTGGCTCGCGCTCGCGCTGGCGCCGTAGCTGTTGGTCACGCTCAGCGCCACGGTGTAGCTGCCGGGCGTCTGGAACATAGTCGGCAACGTCGACGCCGATGCTCCGCTCCAGGACCCTCCCGGCCCAGAGATGCTCCACGCCTCGCTGGCGATGGAGGCCCTGTAGCCGCCCGCGCTCGACTGGTCGGTGTACGCGACGCTCTGCCAGTCAGCGACCAGCGGGTTCGGGCTCACCGCGAACGCCGCGGTCGGCTGCGGGGTCGCTACGGTCAGCGTCCCGCTGGCGTCGGTGCTCCCCCCCGGCCCACTGGCCGTAGCCGTCACCGTGTAGGTCCCCGGTGCCGGTGCAGTCAGTGCCCCTGTCCAGGTGCCCGCTCCGGCCTGGTGCAGGGCCACGGTCCCGCCTCCGGGGACGGCGAGGCTGACCGAGGATGCGTTGGTGGCCTGGACTGTCGCGGTCACGGTCTGGGTTGGGTAGGCCGGTTCGGGCTGGAAGACCGGCGCGGAGACGGTCGGGGCGGGTGCCTGCCACTGGACGGTTGCGGGCGTGCTGGTCGCCTGGACGTCACTGCCGTTCGCGTTGGCGACGTAGGCGCGGAAGGTCTGGGTGGCGGCCGATGTCTCGGTCTGCGTGGTTGAGCAGGTCGTGCCGCTGCCACACGAGGCCAAGATGGCGCCGGAACTGCTCTCGACCAGGAGCCAGTACGGGGTGGGGCCGAGTTGCTGATTGGTCGTCGCGGTCAGGGTCACGGGTTGGCCGGCCGGCACCTGGGTCGCCGAGGGGGCCAGGGAAACCGACCAGGCCAGGCCGGAGCCGGAGTACCCGCCCCCGCTATAGCCGCTGGGAGTGCCGCCCCCGCTGCTTCCGCCGGAGGTGCCGCCGGTGCCGGGGACGTTGAGCGTGAGCGCGCCGTTGCCGCCATAGAGGTTGGTGGTGCCGCCGTTGTAGTTGATGGAGGAACCGGCGGGTAGGTTTCCACCGTAGGCCGTCGGTGAGATAACAACCTGTCCTCCTGAGACCTGAAACCCTGCACCCTGCAGGGCGCTGGTCTGGGACGGGGTGAGTTCGTATGTTGGGATAGACGAAACGGTCCCTCCAAGCCCATATCCCGTGGGTCCTTGCGAGGAGGCCCACTCGTTCGCTTGGATGGTCACGGTTTGCCCGCCGACGGTCATGGTCAGCGAGTCTTGGCCTGCATAGTAGCCGTCGGCGCTACCATACGGCGACTGCCCAGCGACACCGCCGAGGCCACCGTAACCCACTGAGCCAGTGGAGGTGTTGCCGCTTCCCGAGGGGCCCCCAGAAAACCCGCCGCCAGAGAAGCCTCCACCAGAGAAACCGCCCGAGAAGCTTCCAGAAAACCCTCCTGAGAAGCCCGAACCGGACCATGAGGAGGCCAGGACCGAGTTGGTGAGCCCGACCACGAGCAGCACGGCAAGGCTGGCGGCGATAATGCGCCCCCGCATGAAATCACCTCCCAAGACTTCGCGGCATGACACAGAAGGGCAGCAGCGATATAGCCGCCGCCGCCCTTCTGTACCTTGGCGGATGTGATGGACCTACTGGCTGCTACCCGGAGCCGGGGGCGTGAACCACGGAGGGGTCGTACCGTAAGGGGCGTTACCGGCGAGCCGCCAGCCTCCAGGAGTGTGGACGAAGTAGAACAAACTACCCTGGTAGTCGGGAGTTGGGGTAATGGGACCGGACGGGCCCTGTTCATAGATGCCGGCGGTCGGCTGTCCGTTCCACGTCCAAATCACGATGCCTACGACGCAGTTTGCTTCGGCCACCGTGGCGCCGGAGAAGATGATCTGGCAGTCCGGAGTGGTGTAGCTGTCGTACCGATAGAGTGGCTGGTGCACGCGCTCGGTGTAAACGTAGTTCGCTACACCGCCGGCGCCTACGGCCTCCACTTTGGTAAGATACTTTGCCCCGCCCGCGTTGTTTACCGCGTCGATAACCGCCTGAGTCGTGGCGTCTTTCGGTGTGGCTTTTCCGGCGTCGGTCTCCACGGAGAGCGCGCCCTGCAGCACGCTCTCCAACGTTTGCACACTCGGGGCCCCGGTCGTCAGTTCATTCACCATCACGTCGACCATCTTTGCCGCCTGGGCTCGCGTGGCGGGTTGGACGGGCCCGAAAGTGCCGTTCGGAAACCCGTCAATGACGCCATACGCGGCTGCCTCCATGATGTCGGCGTAGTGTGGCGTTGCTGTGGTCACGTCCGGGAAGGTCTGAGTGGATGCCTTTGTCGGCAACGGAACACCCGCAAACCCGATCTTGCTGTAGATGGGCGTGTTCTTTGCCGCCTGTGGGGCTCCGGCGGGTAGCGCAATGATGCTCTTCAGTGTCCCCAAGGCGGATAAAGGAACGGCGTCTTTCTTCAGGACCCGGCCGATCCACGTCGCCATTGCCGCCCGGGTGATGTCGCCGTTCGGGTCGAAGGTCTTGGTTGGGTAATCGGCCAGCTTGACGATCCCCGCCGTCACAAGGGCGTCGATATACGGAGAGAACCACTCGCTGGCGCTCACGTCGGCGAATCCGCCGCTATTTGGCGTCCTGGGCAACGGGTAGCCAGCGGCTCGAACCAGCATCGTGGCGAAGTCGGCCCGGGTAATCGGCTGGTTGGGATCGAGCGTAGCGGCCTTGCCGGGGCCGTTCCCCACCCCCTGGATGATCCCCAGGGAGACCGCCTCCTGCATCGGCGTGGCCCACCATGCCGTTGCACTGAAGTCGGGGAAGCCGGTCGCGCTTTCGGCTCCGGCGAGGGCCGGCGCAGCGAGCACAGCCACCGCCGCCAGGGCGGCCACGAGTCGCGAGATGCGCATACGCAGACGCATATCTCTCATCTCCTTGCTGGTACCGTAGGTACCGTACTGCGTGAAGGCGCTGCGTTGAGATTGGGGCGGTCCCGGCGGGGAACCGGCTTCCCGGCCCCCGCCGGGGGGGTGACGGGTCAGGCGAGGAGGAGCAGGCCGATGCCGGAGACGACGGCCCCGACGACGCTCAGGGCGAGCATCGTCCACGCTTCCCAGCCGTCCTGGCCGGGCTTTCGCAGGTGGGTGGCGAGCACCGTCATTCCGCCGGCAGCGCAGACCAGCGCGAGGATACCGAGTGCACGGAACATCACGGCGTATCACCTCCCGCCGGGTCCTGCTCCTGGGCCTCCGGCGCAGCCGCCTGGGCTTCTTCGGCCTCGGGCTCCGGTGTCTGGACCTGGACCTGCCCGGCCCCCACCCGGCGCTTGCGCCGCCACGGGGCCAGGGCGGCGAGGGCCGCCGCCGCGAGGGAACCCAGCGCGACCAGGGCTACCCAGGGCCAGGCTGCGCCGTGGTGGCCGCCACCGCCGCCTCCGGGATTGCCGGAGCCACCGCTGCCCGCCTGCCCGCCGGCGTGGGACCCGGTGCCGGAGCGGGTCGCCTGGCCCGACCCGGCGCCGCCCGTGCCCCCCGCGCCGGGAGCCCACGGGAGGGCGACGGGCTTCCCGGCGGCGAGGGCCTGGGCGGCACTGGTGGAGAGCACGTACAGGGGGACAGGCGGGCTCGTACCGGCCGTCGTGCGCACGGCCAGAGTGTAGGTGGCAGTGGCGAGGCCCTGGGGCAGGGTCGCCGTGATCTCGCCCGCATTCCACCCCCCGATTTGACAGTCGGTGCAGGGCTGGCCCTCTAATAGGACGGCGAAGCCGGCTCCCTGCCCCGCGCCGAACCCCGTGCCCGTGATGGTCACGGGCTGGCCCGCTGTCACGGTCTCCTGGCCGCCTGCCACCGTGACCACCCGGGCGGTTGCCCCGGCGACGATTGGCACCGCGACGGCAAGGACCTGACTGCCCTGCGCGTGACAGGACGCCGCGGTGACGGCGAGGACGGCGCCGGGGCGCAGGGTCAGCGGCAAAGTCAGGACGATGGCCCAGTCGAGGTTGGCGGCCGCTACTAGCTGGCCGCCCACGGTGACTTGGACGGCCGAGTTGGAGCCGCAGCCGGCCTGGAAAAGCGCGGGCAGGTCGTCGGTGCTCAGCGTGACCTGCGCCCCCGGCTCGACGGCTGGGAGGGGGACCCAGGTGATCGGTGTGCCAGCCGCCGCCGGGAGCGGGACGGCCAGGGCCACGGCCAGGGCCGAAACCGCAACTACGCTGCGTGCGGTGCTCATCGGGCATCCCCCCTCGGCGCCCCGCGCCGGAGCCGGGCCACGGCCCGGCCCACCGCGTTCCGCGCCCCGGACGGCTCCAGCACCACGGCGTGGCCGCAATACAAATCCCGGTAGGGCAGCCACACCGGCATCCCGCGCCCGGTGCGACCCAGGGCGCCATACTGATAGAGCCCCGTGAGTTGGGCTGTAACTGTCTCGCCCCTGCCGCTCCGGCCCAGTCGCACGACCAGCGTCTGGCCGAGGCGCCCGGCGAGCGCCCCACGCACCGCCGCGTCCACCCTCTCGGCGGTCGGAATCCCGGCCGCCTCGGCCTCCCGCTCCGCCGCCACCCGCCGCCGCGCCCGCTCGATCTGCGCCGCCTCACGCGCCCGCTCTCGCTGTACCCGTGTCGCCGGCACCGCCATAGCCTTCATCCTTCCCCTCCCTGAAAATGTAACTCGTGCCGGTCAGCGCCAGTCCGTCCCCCGCCCTGCCCTCCCGGATCGCGTCATACAGCACGATCTCTGCTGCGCCCGCAGCCCGCCGGACCACGTACTCGACATCCACCGGGTCCGCGCCGGGGTAGTAGTCCCGGACGATGGACCGCACCGCATCGCGGTCGATGGGCTCCCGCATGGCTATCACCTCCTCTCCAGCCAGGCACGACGAAGCCCGCCCCGACCTCGGAGCGGGCCCCCACTCTCGACCCCACCGATTGCCCCATCAGACCCTGGGCCTCAGTGCCCGCCCACGGCCCGCCAGGCGGCGGTCAGCACGCGGTCTGCCCATGTGTACCCGTGCATCGCCCAGGGCGGCGCTCCGGGGATGCGACTGAGTACATACAGCCCGCCATAGCAGGCGGCCGCCCCCAGCGCCAGCCGCCAGCCCATCGCTATGGCGTCCTCGATGCGGTCCAGGGCGGACACCCCGTCGCCCACCCGCACGGTGATGTGCTGCCCCCCCGCCCTCGGCGCCGGTGCCAGAGGTGCCGGTGCCCGAGGTGCCGGAGTGGGCCGGGCAGGTTCAGGGGCCCGGTCTTCGGCCGGTGGGAGACGGCGGGGACGGGGGCGGCTGCCCCGGAGCCCCGCCAGGAAGCCCCTGCGCGGAGGCGGGGCGTCGGGCAACACGGGCGCCAGCAGATCACCCAGCGCGGCATCCAGAGCCTCGTCTCGGTGCCGGTGGCCAGCCGGGAAGCTCGTCCTGTCGGCAATCGGTATGGCCTGGGGCGCCTCGGGCGGGACTGTGCACCGGGCGGTGTCGCCCTCCCATGCTTCCGTAAGGTCGCGCAGGTCGCGCGCCTGCGGCGACAGGACGACGTACCGGGCCGACCGGGGGAGGGCCTGGTCCTGGTGGATCGCCGCGTCGATCTCTCGGTCGGCTGCGCCAGCCGCTCGCGCGGCATTGGCGGCCTCGTGGAGCCAGGACCGGACTCGGGGCCAGCGGTGCACTTCCGACGGCAGGCAGACCAGCACTAAGTCCGCGTCCACCTGGCCCAGCACGGAACGCGGCGTGGCTCCGAGATCGGTGACGATGTACTGGTACGTGCGACCTTGCTCGACCTCGCGCACCACCTGGGGGCTGACAGTCGGGTAGACCGTCACATTGGGCACCCACGGCTCCCCGATGGCGCACTGGGTCAGGATTGCCAAGCTGGGGGCCGGATTGGACTCGGCGAGGGCCACGGTGTGGCCTTGCCGGGCCAGGAACCCGGCGACGGCCGCCGCAAGGGTGGTGGTGCCGACGCCCGCCGCGACCCCGGCCACAGCCACCAGCACTGGCCGGGTAGAGACGGCGACCCGGCGCTCGATGATCTTTTCGCGCTCGACGATGCGCTCCACGATGCGCGGCTCCGCTGGCGTGCCACCCCCGGAAGCCTCTGACCCCGCCGGGGCCCACCAGTGGCGCTCGGCGGAGAGGAGGAGGGGTAGGTCGGCAGGGGTGGCCGGCGCGTAAACCTCCAGCCCGGCCTGGCGGGCCTTCGGGGCCGCGAAAGGATCGGGAGTGTAGGTATGGGCGACCAGGGCGATTCGGCGGAGCCCGAGCGGCGCAGTGCTCGACCATGCCAGAGCCGCATCCCAGGCATCTGTGCCGGCCACCCAGACAATCACCGCGTCCGCGTCTGCCTGGACCTCGGCCAGGGTCTCGACAGTCGCCAGGGCACGGCCCGAAAGATGGTACTTCAGGGCCTGCTCCACCTCGGGCGGGACCCCGATGAGGAAGATCGGGCGGGGTTCGGTCTGTGCCATGCTCAGTCGCTCCTTTCGGTTGCCGGTGTGGCGAAGAGGCTCTGGGGCTTGGCCTGCGGGCCGGACGGGGGCCGGCACCGCATCCCGACCGGCTCTGGCGGTTCTGAACCCGGCCGCCAGGTGCAGCCGCAGGTCGGGTCGCCAGAGTTGACGGCGAACCAGCCCGGTGCTCCGGTACGGGTTGGCCAGAAGAGCCGCCCCGTGGTCACGAGCGTCTGCAGGTCGTCCTCATGCAGGCGGGTCCCTTGCCAGTTGCGGACGATGCTGAAGTTGCAGCGTCCGAGTTTTGGCGCCCACCGCGCGCAGCGCCAACCGCGCTTGGTGACGACGAGCCCGGCGTGACACAGCGGGCATTTGACGGCGACCGGCTCGCTCGGCATGCCTCACCCCTCCTGCTCGCGGATGTGGATGGTGGTCGAATCGGTGATGGTCTGCTTGGTCGGCTGGCAGCCGGAACAGCCGGTCGGCGGGGGTGTGGTCTCGGTCCACGTCGCGGTGACCGCCGCCGTCGTCTCGGCGGTGGAAAGCGGGACAGGGAACCACCAGTAGGCACTATCGGGTGGGGTCAGGCCGGCGAGGCCCTTCGGCGCCGCAGTGCTCGGCTGCGCCACGACAGCCTGGCCGTCCACCGTCGCCGTCACGGTCGAAGGCGGCAACAGGGGGCGCCAGGTGTGCGACCCGAGGCTGTGAGGCGCGCCAGTGGGAGCGGCGGCCGTCACGAGCACCCACGTTGTGCCGGGGGAGGTGCCGGCCAGCGGCGCGGCCTCCCAAAGGCCGCCGCCGATAAAACCGAGAGTCCCCTTCGTCACCTGGCTCCCCACGGGCCAGGCGTAGACGTGCGGGCCAGCGTCCAGGGCGTCAGCAGCCGCGAGGATCTTGGGGGCATAGGCGGGGTCGTACTGGAGCCCGTTACTTGGCGTCCCGCCGTTGTAGGCGTAGAGGGCAGCCGAAAGACTCCCATTCGCCGCAAGGTCAGCCGCCAGCACGCGCACGCTCGCGGCCACGTTCGCCGCGGGGGCGTAAGGGTTGCCCGAAAGGCCGAGGGCCGCCCAGTGCGGGTCGGCCGGCTGCGGGCCGGAGTTGATCTGCGCCAGCCCGGCGTCGACCGTGCCGTTGGCGTCGTCGTCCGTGGCGGTGTAGTTCCCGCCGGACTCCGTGGCAATCAGGCCCAGTTCCAGCGGCTGCGGTACCGCCGTCCCTGCCGTAGCCTGAGCGACCAGCGGCACCCACCACAGGGTCCGGGCGTCGGTGCTGATGCCCTCGGTGCCGCCTGCGACGATCTGCACAGCAGCCCCGGCCAGTACCGCTAGCCCAAAAAACGCCGCAAACACCGCCGCCACGGCGACTAGCGCCAGCCGCATCACGCCGTCGTCTTGCACCGCCTACACCTCCCCTCAGCAACACGAAGGCCGCCAGTCCATCCCCGGCGGCCCCGCGCTAAAGACCCCACCCGATTGCCCCTCTGCCCCCTCCCAGTCACCCAGCCAGAGGTGGCGGCGCGGCTCCGTACAGCGGCTCGCCGCCGGGTGATACCGGGTGCATCCACCCAGGATGCAGAGCCATCGAAAACCCAACCGCCACGGCGGGCAACACAAGGAACACGGTCACCAGGCCGAGGACCAACCCGCGCCCCATGAGCGGACCCGAAACCTGCTTCCAGCGCGGGATGAAGAGCGAAACGACGCCTGCGGTGAACAGGCAGGTGCTCTGCTGGGCCAGAGCGATGACAGCCGCAAAGGCCAGCAGCGCAGGGGACCAGTGCAAGAGATAGATCCAGGTGGCGTGGTCATGCAGCCGCGCGATGGCGAACGTCCCCAGCGCCGCGATGGCCCACCAGACCAAGAAGAGGGGCCGCCACCGCCGCAGGGGCCGGTACGGCACCCCAGGGTAGCGTCCAGTAGCTCCGTATGCGTACATCGCGCTCACTCCTCTCTCATTGCCCAGGCGGCCAAGTTCCGGGCCGTCGCGTCGGCAGCCAAGGCAACTTCGATCTCCGCCACCGCATCCCGGATACCCCGCAGGGTCGCCCCAGTGCCCACCGCTTCGCGTAGCGCCCGACGGACCGCATCCGCCTTCCCACACCGCCAGCTTTCGCACAGCGCCGCGAGGGCGGCATCCGCATCGGCATCCAGCCGCACAACTAGCGGTGCGCCCGTGGTCCTGCTCATGCCACTCACTCCTCGTCACCAAACGCCTTGTCCAGCGCTGTCTCCCTCGGGTCCCCGCCGCCAAGCGCCAGTTCCGGCTCCTTGGCTGGTCCTGTCGCCGCCGTAGGCGCTAGACCTCCTCCGGCCACCAGTCGCTCTATTGCGTCCGCGATGCGGCGGAGTTCCGCCAGTGCTGGGACGCCCGCCGGCCCCATCCCGGCCTCGGCCAGCCGGAGCAGAGTTGCCGGCCGCTCTGCGGGCTGGAGTGGGGCCAGTGCCGCATAGAGCGGGGACCGGCGGCTGATTGTCACCCGAAACTGGATCGCGTCCGCCGCCACGGCTACGCCACCCCCCGGTCGGCGGCCCGCCCAGCAGCACGGGCGAAGCCAAGGGCGTTGGCGAAGACGGCCTCCTCCGGCGACACCGGCACCGCCTGGCCTGGTAACACGTCCGCAAGCTTATCCGCCAGCAGGACCCCGCCGCCTCCGACGACGGCCTTCGCCAGCACCCGGCCCGCATCCGGGCCAAACCGGCGCCGCACCTCGTCCCGGATGCCCGCAGCCAGGGAACCCAAGTGCGGCCCGGCCTCGGTTCCTCCAATGGGCTGGCCCCGCCAGGGGACCGGCTGCCGGAGTGCCGCCAGTGCTAGGTCGGCCGGGGGCAGGTGACCCATCGCCGCCTGGGCCGACGCGGCCAGGGACTCGGCCGCTGTGGCTGCCCCCGCCTCCAAGGAGAAGCACAGGGGCATCACGGGGGAGAGGTCGCCGGCCTCCAGCGTCAGCACGTCCGTCGTGCGGGTGCCCACGTCGATCAGCACCAGGTAGCCGGTGCCCTGCGGCAGCCTGGCCTGTGACGCCAGGAACAGTGCCGCCCCGACCCCCTGCGGACGGAGCACCAGCCGGGCGATGCGCACGGTCGTCTGGTGGGTGCCGTCGCCCAAGATCAGCGCCCGCCCCTCCAGTGCGGACCGGGCGGCATCCCGCTCCTGGGCGAACATGCCCAGCGGCGTGCCGCTGCCGAGCACCACGTCGCCCTGCACCCCTGCCGCCCAGAGTGCCTGCGCCAGCAACGGCAGCGCATCCGAGTCCGCCAGGCGTCCGTCGGCAAACGGGCGGTGAGCACCCGGCCGGGAAGCTGCCCGGTCCCCAACCAGCACGGCCCGCCCATCCACCATCAACGGGCGGTCCGCCGTGCCAATACCCCAGGTCTCCGCGCCGCCGACGTAGGGCGCCCACGCCGAGGCGAACGTGCCCCGCCCCAGACTCCCCGCCCACTTCACCGCACCGTAGCCAACATCGACTCCAATGGCCTGCATCCGCTCAACCTCCCATGACAGTTGCACGCCTTGATCTCGTTGGGCTACGGCACAACCCGTCAGCCCTCACTGACACTCTACAGCGTGCCGGGGGTTCAGGTGTCAGCACTTCGTGGTGGCGGGTTGGGGTTTTGTCTTGTGCCAGTTGCTCTAGCGGGCGTCAGTAGTGGCCAGAACGGCCTGTCAGTGGTTTTTGTCTCAGTGCTGGACCGGCGTTGTGTCTCTAGTGCTCGGCCCGTCAGCACCAAGGCGCCGCCGTTTAGGCCCGACCCGCCCGCCACCGCCGCGCGGCGTCAAGGGCTGTCCGCAGGGCAGCCGCGTAGCGGGGAACCCCTTGCGCCCAGCGGCACGGCGGGCTCTCTCAGAAGAGCGGCGGCGCTTTCTCCTCGCCGCCGTTTCCTCCCAAAAGACCCGGCAGGAGCGGCCAGGTCAAGGGCGGCAAGGCCGACCGGGCACCGGCGCACCCTTGACCGAACGCGACGGCGGGTACGCTCCCGGAACGCGGCGGCGGTGCCCGGAAGCGGGCTCCGTTCCTTGGCCAGCATGGCTTTCCAGGTGCATCAGGACCCCAGCATCGCCGCCACGCTGAACGCCGCGCTCAGCATCCCCGCCGCCGCCGCCAGCGCCAGCAGTTCCAGAGACCGGGACCCGAAGAAGATGGGAAGGCCAAGCAGGAACGTGACCGCCAACAGCACCGCGCCGGCTTTGCCCGTCTCCGTCACGCAAAACACCTCCTCGTCATGCACCCCTCCGGGTTCGGGCCCTGGCCGTACCGGGAAGCCGGTCCGGAGGGACGATGCCCGGCAGCCCAAGGGCTGCAAGGATCTCTGCCAGGGACTCTCGGGTCTGAATACCGGCCGAGCGCGCTCGACGGGTCCAGGACTGGTCTGGAAGCGGGACGAACCGGCAGTTCGGGATGACCGAGAGGGCCGCCGCCGCCGCTCGCTCCACTCGCCGGCCTCCCCAACCAGGTACGGACTGGAGGATCGCCCAGGCCGGTGCCAGTTGGGCCAGGAGGTCTGCCGGGATGATGTCTGACCGGGATAACACTAGGATGCCAGCGTCGGCTTTGGTCGCATCACCCGGCACGTCCTCAGCCCTTGCACCCCAACGCACCGTCAACCCCTGGTCGATCACCGCTGATGCTACCCAGTCCTGAGCATCGCCAATCAGCCAGACAGACCGCGGACCCACCGGATGCACGCCCTCACTACCGCCTTCGCTCACGCACCCCACCTCCCGGACCGCCTTCCGCCCCTTGCTCTTGCTCCTGCCCCTGATGCTCCGGTCTCTGCTTCTTGTCTCTTTGCTCCCGTTCCCCGTCTCCCGCTCCGGTCTCTGGCCCTGCTCCCTGTCTTTGTCTTCTGTCCCTGCTCCCTGCTCCGGTCTCTTGCCCCTGCTCTCTGCTCCGGTCTCCTGCTCTCTGTCTCTTGCCTTTGTCTCCTGCTCCTCTCACTGCTCCCTGCTGGTGTCCTCGACCGCCAACCTCTCTCCCCCCGCCGCCCCGCCTTGACAGCGCACACTGGCTCGCATTTCCAATGCTCGCCACCCCCACCCACGCAAGCCAGCACAACGCAGTTGTGTTGGCGGTCGAGGAAGTGTCCCTCCCCCCGGCCCGAAGGGCTGAGCGAAGCGAAAAGGGGGGAGGGACACTTCCTCGATGCGTGGGGGGGATAGGGGGCGCTGTCCGGTGTGCGCCATGGCCCGGCGGGGCGGCGGGGGGTTCCGGCTGCTGGCTGATTCCTGCAGTGGCTGATTCCGCCGGTCGGGTGTTGGGCTGTTGGATCGGGTGGAGGTTTCCTTTCAAAGAGCAACGAAACTCAGACTCAGCCACCTCCGGGGTCCGCCGCCTCCGGGATCGGCCAAACAGGGATTTGCGGCCGGTTACCGGAGCAAGTCGGATACAGACTGCATCTGCGGGTCGGCCGATGTCTGGTCCCAGGTCGCCAGGTCGAGGATGCGCATGTGCGGGATAAGCGTCTCTGGGACGGCACGGAGCAGCGGCACGATGCTGCGCTCCCGCCGTTGCGGGGTGTCTTTGGTGAACCCGGCGACGACAATCACGGCCGGGATCCGATTCGCCGCTCCAGCGCGGTTCGTCGCGGCCCACCGCGCCCAGACTTGCACCTTTGCTTTCCATGTGGGCGGGTAGGCAGCCCTTTCCACCTCCACAAACCAGTCTGGGGTTCCGTCTCGGGTCAGGATGGCGTCGGGCAAAAAAGTCAACTCTTTCGTCCGCGCCCCGTCCTGTACCCGCCCTGCGCTGATCCTGCAGGCGGGTTCGCTTTCATGGACCCACTCACGGGCGTGGTTGGCGACTGCCCATGTGGCGATGTCCGCCACAATCAAGTTGTGGATCATGTCCAGACCAGGTTCGCGTCCCTCTTGCCGCTGATCCCACTTCGCGTGCGGCCACCGGGCAGTCCACCATACCGGGGCCATGGCGCGAAGCAGTGCGAACCCCAGTCGGCTCAGCGTCCAGAGGTACGATGCGGAACC
Organism: Clostridia bacterium; assembly: GCA_027335515.1. The sequence continues at coordinate 1,439 of DAHWHT010000365.1, read as the reverse complement.
CATCCCCTTGCGCCCAAGATGCGGCCGATACCTGCGCAAGAGGCCCAGTTCCCAGAGCCGCCGCAACCGCCGAGAGACGACGGACGGGTCTTTGACGGCGGAGAAGAGAAGTCGATGGAGGTGTTCGGTGCTGAGCACCCCCGCCGCCCAGAGACGGCTCAGCACGTCGAGGTCCCGATCTTGCAGCGCGAAGCCAGGGTCCCCATCGCCGTGCGTCTTCGGCGGCCACCCACACGCGAGGTTCCGCACGTCCGTCTCAGGGGGCTTTTCCGCCTCCGACCAGTATGCCGGGCGCCAGAACTGAGCGACAGCCACCGCGCCCACCGGCTTACTCACGCTGATCCCCTCCGTTCTTCTTCCGCGTTGCGTTGTGGCGTTCGATGCGCGAGGCGGCCCCAAACAGCCACGCCGCCGGTTTGCGAATCGCCCCCGGCGCCTGCCGATGGAAGGAGGCCAGCGCCTGATCGGCAATATCCGCGCCGAAGCGCTCACGCAACTTTTCCAGGTCTTCGTCTGTGACGGCCGCCGCACAGTCAGCGCCGTCTGGTTCAGGCCGATCTTCGGACGCCCCAGGGAGTGGATGGCGGGGTGCGCCCGCCGCGCTCTCCGTTACCCCCGGTTGCGTCTCGCTCTGACAAACTGCTGCCAGGGCTTCGCCCTCGGTGGGCTCGGGCGGTGCCATGGTGGCAATGATCTCGTCTTCGTCCTCGGCATCCACCCCGCCCGTCGGCTCCGGCACTGGTGCGGCAGGTGTGGGGATGGGTTCGGCCGCGCTCGCGGTTTCCGTCGTGGTCGGGGACGGCTCCTCGACGGCCACAGACGGACGCTCGGGCTGGGGGGCACGCAGCAGCCACTCCGGAGGGCAGGTGCCCCACGGCGCCCCCTGCCATTGCGGCTCGGTCCTGATCGTTTCAGCCAGGAACGCCGGCTGGGGCCGCCCCCCGATGAGGAGACGGGACACACAGTGGTAGTTGGGGAGGTTTACCAAGTCGTCCGGGGTGAACTGGAGGATGTCCTGGACTTCCTCAGAAGGCGAGATCATGTTGGCGAAAACCCTTGCCAACAACTGGGAATGCTCCTGCGCTTCCTTCACGTTCTGACTCCGGAAAAGAAACAGGTTCTGGACCAACTCGCGCACCGTATCGCGCGCCCGGTCGTCGGCAATCTGGCCCAGGAACTGCAACCCAAGGGCCACCCGCGCTCCATACTCGCGACCCTCGGCCACCAACCTGAAAAACGTCTCCCCCAAGAGCCGATGCGCCTCGTCTAGCACCAGCATGGTCGGGACCCGCGTCTCACGGATCGCATCCCAAATGCCGGCCAGGAGCAAGATGCCGATGAGCGCGGCGTTGTCGTCGCCCAGTTCGCCGGCCGCCAGGTTGACCACCACAATGCCGCGGTTTCGCATGATGCGGCGTAGATCGAGGGACACCGGACTG
>DAHWHT010000354.1 GCA_027335515.1 Clostridia bacterium | reverse complement strand
CAGCTGCTGGTACTGGGGCATCAAGGCCACTGGCGACACTCTCCTCAACGGCTACTACGGCGGCATCCTGCACGTGCTGCGGTATCCCGCGGCCTCACGGTACCGCCAGTGTGTCGACCTCGCGCACGCAGTGGGTTCGTCCCCCTGGGGAACGGGGGACTTCGCCGCAGACTGCTGACGATCGGACACCGAAGCCCGTGCCGGTGGACGCGCCCGGGCAGGCCCATGCCGTGTTGCGCCTCTGGTCCGCGGGGGCGCCCTGCGGGAGAGATGGTCGGCGGCGAATCGCCCGGCGGCCATCTCTCCCGGCACCTCCGCACCCCGTCGTGCCGCCGGATCGACATCGGCAGCACTCGCACCAAGCGACATCCAGGCCAATCCCTCATCGCGCAACATCGAGTGCCGCGAGAGTTCTTTTCCCCACCCGACCCATTACCGCGCCCATGCGCGCCCTGGGGCGCGCATGGCGTCCAACCTAGCGACGAGCCCGGAACCACCTGGGACTGAGCGGGATTCCGGGCCGTCGGCCACTTCTGAGGGCCGATCCCAGTCCCTGCGGGGGGAATCGGGGATGGCACAGGCAACTGAACCGGCGGCTACGAACTGGTGTCGCAGACGAGAATGCGTGGCGTGGTTCGCGAGGTGGCGTTGCCCCCCGTCACGCGCTGCTGACGGTGGCAATGCCACCTTGCTGAACGCGGACAAACAATCGCGTCAGCGACAACTGGGATGAACCGCCCCTGGTCCTGACCCTGGAACAGGTGGCAGGGATGCTGGACGTGAGCCGCACGAGCGCCTACGAAGCGCATCTCAGAGGCCAGGTGCCAGGGGCGTTCCGGATCGGCCGGCGACTCCGGTTCAGTCGCGAAGCCATCCGGCAAGCCGTCGAAGGGGTGGCCGCCGAAAACGCGAACGGGGGCCCCCGGTAGCAAGGCGGGGGCGGTGGCATCATGCGAGGCAATGCTCAAACAGCGCGGCAAGGCGGGCACCTGGTACGCCGTTATCGACGACAGAGATCCGCGGACGAACGAGCCCAAGCGCCGCTGAGTCTGTTTACGCACGGCCAGCCGGCGCGCGACCGAAACCGAAGTTGCCAAACTGGCAGCCCAGCGCCAGGCCGGTGCGTTGTCCCCACCTGGGCGGCTCACGGTGGCGGACATTCTGACGGCGTACATCGACAGCCGCGTAACCGCGGGGCGAGCGCCGCGCACTATTGGCCCATACCGCGACCTCGCCCGGCAACGTATTATCCCCGCCATCGGCAGCCGCAAGGCCACCGACCTGCGGCCGGCAGACCTGGAAAGGTTCTGCGCCGAGCAACTTTCTGGGCCGCGCCTTGACAAGAAGGGCGGCGACCACATCTCCCCGGCAACCGTGGCCAAGATGCACGCGATTATCCACGCCGCATTTCGCCACGCGCTCAGACAAGGGACCATTACTCGTAACCTGGGCGCGCTACCGGTATTTGTCACTGGATTGCTCGCGGTACGTGTCCCCATGTCACCTTTGCCGGCGGGCCTCTGGGGGCGCGCTTGGGGGCGGCGCAGGCGGCGAGAAACGTCACAAGGGGCCGCCCTGGATGGTCAGCCTACCGCGCCCCCCACTCCCCGGCAAAGGCACGGCTCCGCTGACATGGGGACAGGCATCTTGCGCGTGTTAAGGTCATTTAGCCTGCGCGCCTCCAGTAACCCCGCAGATGCGGCCACTCCGCCGTCGGTCGAACCCCCGGAACAACAGGTCCTTGCCCGGGAACAGGTGCGGACCCTGCTGGAGGTGGCTCATGACCACCGCCCTACCGATTGCTTTACCTGGCGCTCAGCACGGGCATGCACGAAGGGGAACTAATCGGGCTACGGTGGACAGACGTCAACATAGACCAAGCACGGCTCACTGTAAGGGTACAGCGGCAATATATCCTGCGCGAGGGCATCCAGGAGCGGCGGACAAAAGGCTACCGGACGGATGGACCGATTGAACTGACTGACACTGAGGTCGGCATACTACGCACGCAGCATGCGCTGGGGGCCGCGGAGCGCTTGGTGGTGGCAGACCAGTGGCGGGATCACGGGCTGGTCTTCCCGAGCGAGGTGGGCACCCCGCTAAACGCGCGGAATGTGCTGCGATGGTTCAAGCGCACCCTCGAAACGGCGGGCCTGCCCGACATCCGCTTCCACGACCTCCGGCACACGGCGGCCACACTGCTGTTGCGGGCAGGCGGGCGCATCATTATTGCCCAGCAGCGGCTCGGGCACCAATCCCCCACCACTACGACGCGCTTCTATGGACACGCGCTGCCTGGTGACCAGCGAGCCGCCGCCGAGCGGGCACAGGCGGACATTTTTGGGCCGACTGATTCGGCTGCGGGGGGATCCGCCCCCGACACCTCGACGCCCATTCGTTAGCAAGATGTTTGCAAACGGCACCAAAAGGCCCCCGGCTAGTCCGGGGGCTTACTCTTAGAATCCTTCTCGCTCTAGGGCTTCTCTGGAGCTGGTGGGCAGAATCGAACTGCCGACCTACGCATTACGAGTTCTTTCCCGACCAGACCGGGCCCCTTAGGTTTACATGATGTTTCTTACTGCTTCAATCCCTTTAGCCCACGCCGCCGCCGCGTCAGGGGCCGTCTCCATCCGTCCCGGACGTACGTGTTGATGGCAGAAGTGATGGCAGAAGGAGCGGCGTCACGTCAGCCCACAACGCGCCGGGGCCGCCCGCCCCGCCGCCCTTGGGACCGTGTGGCGCCGTCCGTCGGGTCGCCGCCACCAGACGCCTGCGCGCCCCACCAGACGTCGATCTCCATAAACGAGTACACCCGACGGCTGCCGACGCCCACTGCGTGGATGTGCGGTGCCACGTGCGTCAAGAACCACGACTCCGAGCCGCCCAAGTACTCCGCGCATTGACTGGCGGAGCCATATCGCTGCTCGGCTGTCTTCTGACGGGCGTGCATATTGCAACGCTCCTCCTCCATGGCGTGCTGCAACCGCCGCCGGCCACATTGGCCGCCAGCGGTTGCAGGGGAAGACGGACAAAGCGACGAGAGGTGGAACTCAGCGACTCAGGTAGAGCCGCAACCGTCCGGCAACAGAGGGGTAAGGTTGCGCCGACGCACAGGGCCAGGGCGCCGGGACGGATCGATGCGGCGGTCGGGGACACGATTTGGATTAGGCGCGGCCACATGAATGGCAGGAAACAGGCCGCGGTCGCGGAGGGTGGCCAGGGACGTCGGATCTCCCGGGCCAAGCGGCAGGGTGGCCCCGGGTTCCGGAATACGCTCGGTCACGTGCCCATCGCGTAGGGCCCGGGCTGCGGATGTGAGCGTTGAGTGCGTGGGCTGCCAAGGTGCCACCAAGGGCGCGGTGGTGGGATGCGCCTGCGGCAAGCAAGCTACCATACTGATGGCGTCCTCAGGCAGCGCGCTGATGCTGTCAGCACCATTCTGCACCCTGAGCGCTTCGGCGGTGCGCAGTCGATGGAGATCGTGCCGGAAAGCGGAGGAGTTCATTGAACGGCCATCGGTGATATCCATGACATGGCGGGTCTCCGCCCGGCGTTGTGCCTCCAGCAATGCGTACGCTTCCCGGGTGGGGTCGGGGTTCCACGGGTTGTAGGCGCGCGTCTCGTCGACCATCTCCTGGGTCCAACGCGGACTTGGCCAATACCGGGGGTCGGTGCTGTCGTGGGATGTTGTCTCGCTCTTGCGCTGTAGCCATTCTGCGTCACGACGCAGCCGGCGCCCGCTCCCATGCGGCATAGTAGTCCTCCTGCCTACCCGCTGCGACCCGTGCCGCAGGGGCGGGATGATCCGATCTCAGGGAGACCGGCCGGGTGGTTGATGGAGCGCTGGCAGTGTATCACATATGATACACCCGACAATTGGGTCCACTGGCGAAGACGCCGGTTCCTGCCGCGTGCACGCCCGGATGCGCCGCAAGACGGGCATGGTGCTCTCCATAGCTCGCGATCTCTCCGTATTGCATATGCTACACATAGGTTCTCCCTTGAGGGGTATGCTTGTACGTGATATCGAACGATGGCTGCCTTGGAGGGGCCCATGCACGTCGGCCACCGGATACGCGCGGAGCGCGAGCGCCGTGGTATTAGCCAGGAGTTGCTTGCCGACCGCGCAGGGGTGGCGCGACCGTACTTGTCTCGCGTTGAGGCCGGAAAGCATCATCCAACAACTGGCTGGCTGGAACGTGTGTCTGCGGCCCTCGGTTGCGACGTGGACGCTCTGTTTCCCCCCGCCCAGACCGCCGAACCTTTAGGAAGGTCTACCACACCAAACCGGCTTATTGGGCCGGAGTTGGCGTTCGGCGGCGGATTTTACGCCATGCTTGAAACCACTGACCTGGATCCGCGCGTGGAAGTGTTTGACTTCGACCAGCATCGGCCAACCCCCCCATCCATTGCGACAATACTTGGCATTGCGCCTGGGGAAGCGTCGTTGTACCGTGCTCGCCGCCAAGGCACCGCCACCGCTTGGTATCGGGCGATCGCATCGTGGATGCCGATAGATCTTTTCGGGGCGATTGTTGACCGCCGCGCGCAAGATCGGCCGTTATTCGACGTGTTGTCCGAAGAGATGGGCACGCGCGTCGTTCGCGCTGACGAACGTGTCTCGGTGCGTCCTGCCACCGAAGAAGAAGCTCGTCGCCTCAACATAGCGGCAAACATGTGTGTGTATGCAATCCAACGCGTATGCTGGACCGACACACATCGTGTCGCAGAAGTGGCAGATATCGTGTCCCCGGCCGACCGTTGGGAACTCTGGTATCGTTACCCTGTAGGGAGTGGTGCGTATGTTTCGGATTGGCCTTGGCTACGACATGCATCGGCTCCACCCCGGACACCCTCTCGTTCTCGCCGGGGTCAACATCCCTTATGAGAAGGGCTTCGCCGTATACTCCGACGGGGATGTGGTCAGCCACGCGCTGGTTGACGCCATAACAGGCGCGCTAGCCGAAGGAGACATTGCAGACCACTTCTCTGATAAGGACCCGCAAAATAAGGGCATCCAAAGTATTCGATACCTCGCCCGCCTGCATCCTCTCCTGGAAAAGCACTGCGCACATATCGTCAACATCGATTGCGTCATTGAAGCAGAGCAGCCCAAGTTGAAACCGTTTTTTCCAGAGATGCGCCGGACCCTTGGGAATGTTTTGGGAGTCCCCGTGGACCGCGTGAGCATTAAGGGGAAGACAACTGAAGGAATGGGTTATCTCGGGCAATCGCAGGCAGTGGCGGCGCGTGCCATTGCTCTTTTGTCGCTCGAAGACCGCGAGGAACGGCTTGCGATCAAGTAGGGTCGCCGGCCCCGCGACCGTGGGTATCTGCGAGCGGAATGAGCACCCTGGGTGCGGTGTGTACCCGGACACCTCGGAGTAGGCGGTGTCCCTCGCCGACTTGGGTGCAGTGCAACTCGCTCCGAAGCTCAGGCGGCGGAAAGTCCCGCCCACCGCCCACCCCGCCTCGCCGCCCTTGGGACCCTGGGACGCCATCCCTCTCATCTCTTGGCGGACGTGCATGTTGCGACGCTCTTCCTTACATGGCGTGCTGCAGCCGCAGCCGGCCAACCTGACCGCCGACGGGTGCAATGAAATGCGGACATGCAGCCACGGCCACCACGGGAGGCCACCGCACGTGGCGCATGGAACAATCGGGGCACGGTGGCGCGGCCAAAGGGGACTAACGGTGCGCCGACAATGTGCAGGGAAAGACCCCTCGGTCGCGGAGGGTGCCGAGGGAGATGCGGCTCCTATGACCGAGGGGCAATGTAGCACCGGGCTCCAGCGCCGCCGCTGCATAGGCAGCATTGCGCCGGGCGGCGGCCTGGGACCGTTTGCCTCCCGGCAACGGACGCCAGGATCCCTGTACTCCTGTTGGCCGAAGAGTATCGACTGCAGCATTAGCGGCGTCGATGACGTTGGCGTAGTCCACCAAGTGAACGGCCTCGGCCTCCCGTTGGTGGGCA
>DAHWHT010000346.1 GCA_027335515.1 Clostridia bacterium | reverse complement strand
CGTTCAGGCGCGTCGTGGCGGCATCACGCCGATGGCGGTCGATGCAGAGCCGGCGCGCTGCGGCAAACAGCCAGTATACCCGGCGTTCGCCGGTCATCGCCCGCAGCGTCTCGGCGTGCCGCACGGCGCGGACAAAGACCTCTTGGACGAGGTCCAGGGCGTCCTGCCGGCTGGCCGTCCGGCCCCACAGGTAACCATACAGGCGGGGCCGCTGTTCCTCGTAGAGAGCGGCAAGCCAGTGGTCCCGCCCGCCGCCAGGGAGGCGGTGGGTGCCACCTCCCTGGCGGTTGCTGCTCACGACGCCACGTGGATCTCGCCGAACTGGGTCCGGGCGAGGAACTGCAGCACGGACCGCAGGTCGGCGTTCTCCAGCGTCACGTCGCCAATGATGGCGACGCCGGCCACCTTCGCGCGGAAGAGTTCCGGCGTGACGTCTGCCGCGAAGGTCGTGTCCCCCAAGAGCACGAGCGTCTCGGGCTTGTCGACGAGGTCGAAGAAGGCCCTGGCGAGGCGCGTATCCTCGAAAAAGACGCGCGGATTCAGTCCGTCGTAGTATGCGATCTGTCCCACCTGCGAGATGACCTTGCCTGTGAGCAGGGCTTCGGCCTCCTTGGGCAGGACGATCTGGCCGATCAGGGCCACGCTGCGGTAGCCGACCCGCGTGACGGGCGGCGTGACGACGACCTGGCCGATGACCATGAGAATGGGCTTGTCGTCGCCGGCCGCCAGGGCTGACCCGGACATCTCCGTCTGGCCGATGCGCGTCTCCACCTTCGTGCCCGCTGGAACCGGCAACACTGCTCCCACGTTGATACACGCCACACCCGACAGCAGGTCCGGGATGTCTTCGGGCACCAGGGCCAAGCCCACGTTGACCAACCGCTGGCACTTCAGTTCCGAGCGGTCGCGTACGCCGCTTAGGTCGAGAATGGGCAAATTCATCGCCGTGCCCGGTTCGCGTGCGATCTTCTCCCAGTCGTCAGCCGCCGCGTCCACCGCCTCGTCCCGCGCATCCGCTGCCTCGTCCTCCGCCATCTTCGCGTCCCCCCATCCGATAATGGTCGGCGGGCGCCCGCTGAGGTGCCACCAACCTGTAAGACGCACGATGGCGGCGCGTGTTGAGACGGGGCGGACGCAAGGACCAGGGGATCCGCCGCCATGCGGCGGGGGCTCCGTGATCGTGAGACGGGGAAGTGAACGCCGGGGGGCGGCGTCTTGCGTCGCGTGGGCAGTGGGTCGGCGGGGATTCGGCATGTCGCGTTGTCTAGGTCCCTCTCGCCGACCGGGGCGAAGCTCCTTGAAGTGGTGCGCACGGTCCGTGGGTGGGGCGGGGCGCCCAAAGGCCGGCTGGGGCTCCCGGTGGCGATGCTGCGTCTGGAGGCCGAACGCCCGGCCAAACGGCCTGACCTGCCGCGCGAGGCCCTAAACCTGCTTGCGGGAGGCGCTAAAGGCCTGGGACGAGCGACCGGCGGACCCGACCAAGGGGCGTCCAGCGCGGTTGAGGATCGACGTGCCGCTGTCGGTGGGTCTCGTACCGCGGGGGCGCGGGTGGAGGACGTGCGGGTGGCCCGCCGGGTGCATTGCGGGCGCCGCGGCGGTGGGGGAGGGGGGCGAACGGCCCATCCGACAGGCCCGTCTACGAGGTGGGCCATACGTGCGCGAACGGCAGGGACAGGCTCTGCACCCCGTTGGCGTCGGACGCCGACGCGGCGACGCCTGGCAGTCAAGTACCAGCTCGCGCTGACCACCGGCGTGGGAGTGGTTGCGGCAGGGGCGCGCGGCCGGGCGGTGGACGATGGTGGTCGTCGACGAGGGGCAGCGGGTGTTCGGGCACCCGCTGCTGGCGCGCCACTTCGCCGCCCTGGCGACGACAATCCGGAAGTGGCGCGGGTCGCTGGTGCTGGCGAGGAACACCCCGGGGGCCCTGTGGGAGGCCGGGCACGGCGAGGCCCTGTGGGGCAACGCCTTGTACAAGGTGGTGTTTGCGGTAGAGACCGGCCAGGTCGATGCGCTGGCCCAGCACGCCGACGTGCCGGCCGGGGTCCTGGACGCGGTGCGGCGCCAGTTGCACACGCGCCGCGGGGTGATTCGCGATGGGGGCCGGGGTGGGTGCAGGTGCGGTTGGACCTGCCGGCGGGGAGTTGGGGATGTATCGGACCCGGCGGTGAGACGGTCGCGCGGAGGGGTTCCGGGGCCCGACGCGCCGGCCGGCGCGGCCCACGCGCGCCATGGAGCGGATGGCCTGCCGATGCTTCACGAAGTACCGGAACGTCGAACCGAGCGCAGTGGTCCACCGTGGCTGCCGACCGTGGTACCCTCCGCGGTCATGCCCATGCGCGTCAGCACGGTTGCCAGCGAAACCCTGGCACCATCCAGAGGAAGTGGGCCTGGGGCCCGGGAAACGAAACGCATTGCTGCACGGGCAGACTTCGGTCTGGGCAAGGGGTGACAGGCTGGGTGATCATTCTCCGGGTGCGGGTGAACTCCATCCGCTGGGTGCTTCGTTCCGTGCTCGGCGGCATGCTGCTCCTGGCAGGATGTGCCGCGGCCCCGACGGTTGCTCGTCCCACCGCTGTGGCACCGCAACTCCGGCCTGTCCTGCCCCACCTGCGGGCGGTACGCATCCCGGTATACCTGCCTTCCTGGGTGCCTCCGGCCCCCCGCGGGAACTACTATCTGCTACACGTCAATGCCACGGCTGCCGCCTACTCCGTTTCGTTCGACTGGACCAACCGATCAGAACCCGTGAACGGTAACGGTATGACCGACATGGCCGGCACGCTGGGGCAGGTGCAGGGCGGACCACCGCACTCGCTGGACGCGACGGTGGCCCAACCGGGGTGGAAACTCAGCGGGCGCCCACAACCGATCACTCTGCCTGACGGTCGGCCGGCGTTCTTCTACCCGGGACAGGGTGTATTCTGGCAGCAGGGGGGCTGGCGCTTTGAGGTCGTGAGTTTCGGTCCCATCGCCACATCCCCTGCGGTCGTGATGCCCTTGGTGCGCTCGATCCTCGCGGCCCTCGGCTCTACGGGCAATCCGGTGGGCCCGGGCACCCGCGGGGAACTGCTGCAGGGCCTGGCGCCCGACAATGCCGCCATGACCCTCCTATGGGATCAGGGAGGGCACCAGTATGAAGTGTGGGGGTATGCCGCCCCGGCGCTCCGTCTTGCCCGCAGCTTGGTGCGCGTCGCAGCGTCCTGACGGGGTCGCGGCGGCTGATCCGGGCTTCGCGCCCGGACGGGAAGTTGAGCGGTTCAGGTGTAACCGGAAGGCAGGTCGGAAACAGCGCCGGGGCCGGGACGTGGGGATCAGGGCGGGGCCTCGGCCGTCACGGTGTGGGGGCAAAGGAAACGGCACGCTCGCCGCAACGCCGACGGCACCGTGGCTCGCTACCTGCAGCTGGCCCACAACCGGTGGGACCCCAAGGCCAACAGGGCCCAGGCCGTCCGTGCCGCGGAGCGCTTGGACGGCAAGTACTTGGTGCCCACCTCGGACGACACGCTGTCCGCCGAAGACGTTGCCTTGGGCTATCGGCAGTTGCTGCAGGTGGAGACTGTCTTGCCGCAAACGCAACTTTCCTGCGCTGCGTGATCGTCAAGGACCTCACCCCCACTCCGAAGATGCTGCGGGTACGCGCTCCGCACGGGCGGCGGGCCTCCTCAGGACCGCCCCGAGATGTCAATGGGTCTGTGTCCGAGGACGCAGAGGGTGTCAGGGGGTTTACGTCTGCGGCGGCTGCCGGGGTTGATGGAACGGGTCCAGGAATGCGTGGAGTAGTTAGGGAGGGTTGAGCCCTTGGCCGCTACGGGCTTCCCGACGGCGCTTATGGACACATACCGGTTGACGCCAGGCAGCCGCGCAACTAAGCTGTGCCCATGGACAACCCGCCACCCTCGGGACAGGGCGGCCTGCGGCACCCCCATCCCGAGCGCGTGCAGGACCAGCACTTCCGGGAACACCGGCCCTTCTTCGATCCGCGGGATCTGGTGCAGGTCAAGTACGAAATGCTGCGGGCCCACTACGAAGACGGCCTGGCCGTCAGCGAGGCGGCACGGCGCTACGGCCTCAGCCGGCAAACGTTCTATCTGGTCGACGCGGCCTTCAGTGCGGCGCGCCTGCTCGGACTGCTGCCCGGACGTCCTGGACCGAAGGGCCCGCGCAAGGTCACGCCGAACATGGCGGAGTTCGTGCGGGCACAGCGGCGCGAGCACCCGGACGTGGATGCCGCCGTGCTGGCGGCGCGAGCGGCGGCGCGCTTCGGGATCCAGGTGCATCCGCGGACCATTCGCCGGTTGCTGCAGTCGCGGGGTTCGCGGAAGAAGGGTGCACCCCGACGTGGCCTGGACGTTCCTGGAGGAGCGGGATCCAGTTCAGACCAGGTATGAACTGGCGCGGTCACGGGCCATGGCCGGAGAGGCGGTCGGACCACCGGACTGGGGTCGGTGGCTGCGTCGGCACTGCAGGCTGACTTCCACGTGGCGCGTGGTGAGCCTGGAGGCGGAAGGCGCGCCCTGGGCTCCGCGTGCGGAGCGTAGCGAGGAACGGCTGTGCCGGGTGATCGGCGGTCTGTTGCGGGACACGCCACCTGGTGGGGGCGGTGCCGGGAGGCCGGATGGATCCCGCGTGTCGGCAGTCCGATAGTACTATCGAGTGGTGGGCGGGTGATGGGGGTGGCTGGACCCCGGGGGCGCCGGACGCGGCACGTCGTGGTCTACCTGTCCGCGACGGAGGCGGCGGCCTGGGACACGCTGCGCAGCATCCAGGTACCCTTCGGGACCTCGCTGGTCAGCCGCGCGGAGTGGGTCATGATGCGGGTCGTGACCGGACTGGAATCGATCGAGCGCTCGTTGGGCGCGGATTGTTACAAGGACCAGGCGCGGGCGGCACTGGCTGCCTTGGACGAGGAGGAACGGCGCCTCGGCCCCGTGGACGAGACGCGGGCGCACGGGCACCGGCCGCAGGCGCGTGCCGCGGCAGGAGCGCCGCACGTCGTCGTCGGGAACGGCGGCGGCCGGGCGGCCGACGGTGGCGGCGGCTGAGGGAACGGGTTTCGCCAGGCAGGAGGGATGGGAGTGCGCGCGGCGCTCTATGCTCGAGTGTCGTCGAGTCGCCAGGAGCAGGAGCGGACCATCGCCTCGCAGCTGGAGGCCCTGGAGGGCTACGCGGCCAGCCACGGATACGAGCTGGCGAGCACATCGCGGTTCTGCGACGACGGCTTCAGCGGCGCGCGACTGGACCGCCCGGCCCTGGATGCCCTGCGCGACGGGGCGCGGGCGGGTGCATTCGAGGCCGTGGTCGTCCTCGATCCGGACCGCTTGGCCCGCAACTACGCCTATCAGGTGCTCATCATCGAGGAGTTGCAACGCTTCGGCGTGAGCGTTGTGTTCCTGCAACAGCCGCCGCTGGACGATCCGGCCGCACGGCTGCTGGTGCAGATCCAGGGGGCTGTCGCCGAATACGAGCGCGCCAAGATTGCCGAACGCAACCGCCGCGGCCGGCTGTTCCGCCTGCGCCAGGGGGAGGTCTCCATCGCCCGCGCGCCATACGGGTACCGGCGCGTGCCGCGCACGCCGGCGGAGCCGGCACACCTTGTGGTGCATGAGCCGGAAGCGGCCGTGGTGCGGCAGATCTTCTCCTGGCATGCCGACGAGGAAGGGACGACCCTCTACCGGATCGCCGAACGGCTCCAGGACCGCAGCATCCCCACCCCGCGCGGGGCTCCCCGCTGGTCGTCTCAGGCCGTGCGCACGATTCTGCGGAACTCGGTCTACACTGGAGCCTGGGTGGTCAATCGCACGCGCCAGGCGGAGGATCCGACATCGCACCGCAAGCTGCCCCGACCCGAGGAGGAGTGGATCACGGTTCCGGTGCCGCCGTTGGTGGGACGGGAGACCTTCCTGCGCTCGCAGCAACGCCATGCCCACAACGCCCACTACAGCCGGCGCCACACCAAGGAGCCGCGCTGGCTGCTGCGGGGGCTCGTCCGCTGCGGAGTCTGCCACCACGCCTGCGTCACTGTGCGCACGCCCGACGGACACGGTGGGCGGTATTGGAACGACTACTACCACTGCCGCTGCAACAATCGCACATCGGTCCCCCGCTGCCGGGCGCCGCTGCTGCGCGCCCGCGAACTCGACGAATTCGTCTGGTCCGAGGTGACGCGGACCCTGTGCAACCCACACCTCCTGCAGCAAGCGGTGGCCGGGGGTGCGACGGTCGCGGCGGATTCGGCCCTGGTCACGTCCCAGCGCACCGCCCTGGAACGGCAGATCCGCGCCGCCGCCCACGAACGCCAGCGGCTCTTGGACGCGTATCAAGCCGGCGTGGTATCGCTGCCCGAACTCGAACCCCGCCTGGCGTCCCTGCGCCTCCGTTCCGAGCAATGGCAGAACGAGCATGAGCGACTCGAACGTGTGCAACAGGACGCCGCCGCCGCGCAGGCACTGCTGGACCGCCTGGACAATCTCGCCCATCGGGTGCGCGAGCGCCTGACGGCAATCGACTTCGCGCAACGGCAGGCGCTGCTCCGCGAGGTGTTGGAGCGCGTGGAGGCGACGACCTCCGAGGTTCGGCTGTACTACCGCATCCCGCTACCTCCGACCCCGTCGACATCGAACGTGTCAACCGAATTGCGTTTGCGACAAGATAGCGGAGGCTTGCTTCCGCAGCCTGAAGACCCCCAGTTGGAGATCGGTCCCGTCTACCACCGTCTCGAGGCCCGGATCCGAGCCCACGTCACCCATGCAGCCGCCTCCCCTCCCCGTGTGGGGGCCGCCCCCGCGCCGGACTGCCCGGGGCGGCGTCGTGAGCCTGAAAGCCGGAGGCGAATCTCGCCGCCGGCCGCGTGCTCCGACGGCGGGACGTCCTCCCCGCGCGAGCACCCGGAACCGGTCCTCGTCCAGCGGCTCCGGTCACCTTGGGGGGCGTGGTCGGGCCAGTCTCCCCGGGGCGCGATGAACCAGGCGGTGCGCCATCGGCGGAAGGCTTCCGCCGCTTCGCGGACCGGAGACGGGTCGTGCGTCTGAGGACCGATCGGTGTGGGCTAGGGTGTGCAGTGAATCTAGTGTTCGGCTGGCTGACCAGGCGGTCGGCGCTCCGCCACCACTAGGGCGGTATGATCGACCGCGCGGATCACGTCCGCCAGCCGTCCGATGCCTGCACGCGACGGGTCCGTTGCCCCACGGGCGCGCCGTCCGTGAATACATATTCGCTTCCCCGCACGATGAGTACCCCAGTCGCTGCTGTTCTGCAGCGCAAGGCGCTGCCTGCCCGCACCCGGCGGCTTCCACGTGCCCGTTGTGCGGCGCGTGGTGGCCTCCCATGCGGCGCGGTGCGTAAGCGTTGTGCGTCCAGGTAAGGTGCGCCGATCCAGCCGGTGAGAGACCGGTCGCGGTAAAGTCGAAGCCGCGTAGTCCCCTCCCCGGCGTAGGTCGGTGACGGCCCCGTCGGAGCGGGAGGGAGGGCCCTCAACGA
>DAHWHT010000335.1 GCA_027335515.1 Clostridia bacterium | reverse complement strand
TGGCGAGTACGATCGCCGCGGCGGCGATCCACCCCGCCGTGGTCGGGGTCGTGGCCACCGCCAGCACGGCGACGATGGCGGCCTGGCCCGCGAGCAGGGCGATGCTCCAGAGGGCCGGGCGCACCACGAGCAGCGCCAGCGAGGACACGATGAGCAGGTCCGCCAGCCCCCGCACGACACCCATGCTCCCCACCATCAACGCAACCCCCAGACCTGAAGCACCGCGGCCGCACAGGACAGCGCCGTCGCCGCCCCGAGGTAGGCCGGCAGGCGGAAAAACCTCAGCTTGGCCGACAGCGACTCGGCCAGCGCCAGGCCCGCGGCGAGCGCCAGCCATTCGATCAGGACCAGCAGCGGCCGCAGGGGCAGCGGCAGGGCGGCGAGCGTCAGGCCCCACGGCAGCAGCAGATCGGCAATCAGCGCCAGCACCAGCACCTGCTTGACCATCTGGGCCAGGGAGAGCAGCGCCAGCGACGGACCCGAATACTCCAAGAGCATCGCTTCGTGGATCATGGTCAGCTCAAGGTGCGTGTCCGGATTGTCCACCGGCAGGCGGCCGGTCTCGGCGAGCGAGAGGATGAGCGCGGCGCCCAGTCCGAAGAAGCGCACCACGCTGAACGGCGCGGCCGCCGCCGAAGCCGAGAGCAGGGCGGGCCACGCCGTACCCCCGGCCATCACCAGCCAGGGCAGCGCGAGGGCGAACAGGGCGGGTTCCACCAGGGCGCCCACCGTGCTCTCACGGCTGCTGCCCAGGCCCGCGAAGGGGGTGCCGCTGTCCAGGGCCGCCAGGGTGAGCAAAAAGCGCTCCAGCGCCAGCAGGCCGACCAGGACCAGAAAGTCGCCGGCGCCGCCCAGGGGGGCCGGGCTCCACAGCAGCGGCAGCACCAGCGCCGCCGCCAGCAGGACACCCAGCGCCAGGGACGGGGTGGCCGCAAAGACCCACGACGCCGCCTGCGGCCGGACGTCCTGGCGGCGCCATTGCTTGGCCAGGGTGAAGTAGGGCTGCAACACACCGGGACCGTGCCGTCCCTGCGCCAGGGCCTTGAGCCGCTGGATCACCCCCTGCACCAACGGAGCCAGAACGACGATCGCCGCAACCTGGGCCAGCGACGCACCCCAGACCGCCATTCGCGCGCCCCCGCCTTCCCCCGCTATCCCCGCCACGCCCCGCCGGGGGGCACCTGTCCAACACGACCGAGCGGCACTGCGCCTGGAGGGACGGGTTGCTAACGCGCCAAGGCCAGCAGCAGCACCAGGGTGGCCAGGATGTACCCCAGATACAGGCGCAGCGACCCGGACTGCAGGCGCCTGCCCTGCCGTGACAGCGCGACCACGCCCGCGATCAGGGGTGCGTACACGTAGCGATCGAACACATGGGTGATGTTCCCCTCATAGGCGACCCGCGACTGGAAAAACGGGTGGACGGTGGTTTCCACCCGCACCGAGCGCACCGGGCGGTAGATCACCCCGAAGACCTGGCGGAACGGCTTGGCATAGGCCGTCGCCGAATACTGGCTCTGCAGCGCGAGCGTGCCGCCGCAGGCCCACGGGGGACGCACCTCGGGCCCGGGACCCGTCCGGCGGCTCGCGACGACGAGCGCCGTGATCCCTCCCACCGCCAGGAGCGCTCCGGCCCCGAAGGCGAGCGGTGCCACGTGGGCCCCGGCCCACGGCAGGGAGAGGCGGACGGCGGCGGAAGGCATGACGCCAGGGCCCAGGCGCAGGACCGATGCGGCCACCCGGGAGAGCGGCCCCACGACCCAGGCGGGCAGCAGGCCCAGCGCCAGGCAGGCCGCCGCCAGGATCAGGCCCGGGACGTGCATGGCGGCGGGAACCTCTCGGGCCCGCGCCGCAGCTTCCGATCGGGGTCGCCCCAAAAGCGACACCCCGCCCGCCTTCACGAAACAGGCCGCGGCCAACCCCCCGGTGAGGGCCAGCGCCAACACACCCGCGAACGCGCAGAGCGCCAGCAGGCGCGGCCCCTGGCCGGCCAGCCGCACCAGGGACTGATAGGTCAGCCACTCGCTGATGAAGCCGTTGAAGGGGGGCAGCCCGGAAATCGAGGCGGCCGCCGCCAGGAGCGACACGGCCGTCCACGGCATGCGCGGGAGCAACCCGCCCATCGCGTCCAGGTTCCGCCCGGCCCCGGCGAACTGGACGGCGCCGGCGTTGAGAAAGAGGGCCGTTTTGAACAGGGCGTGGTTGATCGTATGGTAGAGGGCGGCCACGAGCGCCACGGCCGCCACGAGGGGCAGCCGTGCGTGCTGCGCGATGAGGGCCACCCCCAGGCCCATGGCGATGATGCCGACGTTTTCCACGCTGTGGAAGGCAAGCAGCCGCTTCAGGTCGTGCTCCATCAGGGCATAGAGCACCCCCAGCACCGAGGAGAGCCCCCCCAATCCGGCCACGAGCAGGCCCCACCACAACGGGCCCGGACCAAGGACGCCAAAGCCGATGAGCACCAAGCCGTAGATGGCGACCTTGAGCATCACCCCCGACATGAGCCCGGAGATGTGGCTCGGGGCGACCGGGTGCGCGCGCGGCAGCCAAACATGCAGCGGTACCAGGGCCGCCTTGCTGCCGAAACCGGCCAGAACCAGCAGGAACACCACGGAGCGCAGTCCGGGCGGTAGGGTCGGGGCGGCGTGTGCCCAAACCGAAAAGGCCATGGATCCCGTGGCGTTGGTGAGCAGGAGGAAGGCCGCGAGCAGGCAGGTGGCCCCCACGTGGGTCATCAGCAGGTAGATGTAGCCGGCGCGGACGACCTCGGGTCGTTCCCGGTCGGTCATCACCAGCGCATAGGAGGTGAGGGACATCAGCTCCCACGCCATGAGAAAGGCCACGAGGTCTGCGGCGAGGGCCACCAGCGTCATCGACAGCAGGAAAAGCGGGGCAAAGGTCTGTACGGAGCGCCGCTTGGGTCCGGGGAGATGGGCGACATACGCCGATCCATACACGGAGGCGAGGATGCCGACCGCGCTGATCAGTACGAGAAACAACGCCGAAAGCGGGGTCACCCGCAGGCCCACGTGCATGCCCGGTGGTCCGAAGCGGACCAGCACCCGCAGCCCCGCCCCCAGAAAGGCCCCCACGCCGAGCGCGCCGCACAGGACCCCGCCCGCCAGGGCCAGGGGTGTGCCGAGCCGCGCGGTGGGCCTTTGGCCGCCCAAAGCGGCGGCCAGCACGTAGGCGCCCAGTCCGGCCAGCAGCAGCCAGGTCACGGCCGCACCGGCCTGGAGGTGCGGCCGCCGCCCGGCGCGGTCTTGGCCCGTCCCCGGGGTTTGGCATCCGCCGGGGGCTGGCCCCCGTCGGCCGCGAGGACGGTTTGCATCGAAGCGACCCGCTGGCTGAAGACCCCGCGCAGGACGTCCAGGATGGTGAACACCTCGGTGTCCCGCACACTGTAAAGGACGTGGAGTCCCACCTTGCGCGCGGAGACGATGCCTGCGCGGCGCAGCACGGCCAGGTGCTGGGAGAGGTTGGCCACGTCCGCATCGATCTGCGCCTGGACATCCGCGACCGCGGCCTCGCCCTGGCGCAGGACCTCCAGGGTCCGGACGCGGGCCGGGTGTGCCATGGCCTTGAGATAGTCCGCCTTGAAGCGCTGCAGGTCGCCGATCACCGCGATCACCCCAGTCCGGAGACGTGGCTGCAGGCCGTGGCCATACTGAAGTAAACCGCGGAATACGTCAATACGAAAAACGCTAGATAGTGTGACAGGCGGCCGCAGCGATCCGCCCGGCCCGGGCGCGGCCGCCGGAACCCCACCCCGGCCGGAGCACCCGCCCCACAGGTCGCGTGCGTGCCGCGCGCCGGCTTCCCGGGGCGTCCGGGCCGGGACCCCCAAGCTGCGGCGGCGGCCGAAGGGGGCGCCCGGCCGAGCCGCCCGGCCGAGCCGCCCTTCGCCAAACCTACCGCGGGCGTTCGCGCAATCTTCACGACGCGGTAACGGCTTCTCCCTTGGTCCCGGGCGGCGGGCCGGTAGGGTGGTGCTCGCCAAAGGCCTTGGCACCAACCGGATGAGGGAGGGATTCTCGTGCGTTCAGGACGGTCGGCGGCGGTGGGTACGCTCTGCGCGGCCATGCTTGCCGTGCTCGCCGGCTGCGGATCCGCGCCCGTTTCGGGGGCCGCCCACAAGGCCGCCTCCGGTGGGGGTACGCCTGCGGCCAAGACGGCGTCTTCGCCCGCGGCCAGCCGGGCCGCCGGGCACAAGGGGCGGTTGGTCATCTACGCCGCCGAGGGCTACGACCAGGCCATGGCGACCGCCTTCCAGAAGGCCACCGGCATCGCGGTCAAGCTGGACGACCTCAGCACCGGGCCTCTGGTGGCCAAGATCGAGGCGGAAAAGAACAATCCGCAGTGGGACGTTGCCTGGTTCGACGGGGACGGGACCATGCAGACGTTGGACCAGGCGGGGCTCCTGCTGCAGCACTGGCAGCCGGCCAACGCCGCCAACTACACCCGCATCGGCAAGGCACTGCAATCCCCCGACGGCAGCTACATCCCCACGGGGGTCACGGCCGCCGGCGCCATTGCCTACAACACCAAGCTGGTGCCCGCCGCCGACGTTCCTAAGAATTGGAACGATCTCCTCAAGCCGTTCTTCAAGAACGGGGTCGGCATGGACAACCCGGCGATCTCGGGTCCCACCTATCCCGTGGTGGCCGGCCTCTTCCACCTGTACGGCAATTCGGGGGGGCAACGCTACTTCGAGGCGCTCAAGGCAAACGGTCTGAAGGTCTTCCCCACGAACAAGCCGACCCTGCAGGCCCTGAGCACCGGGCAGATCAAGGTCGCGATCGCCCAGGATTCCGCGGAGATCCAGGCGATGCAGCAGGGCGCGCCGATCAAGATCGTCTATCCGAGCAGCGGTGTGACGATGCTGCCCGGCGTCCTGGGGATTGCCAAGAACGCACCGGATCTGGCCGCGGCCAAGAAGTTTGCGAACTTCGTCCTCTCCCCGCAGGGCCAGAAGGTGATGCTCACCAAGGGCGGTGGCGACTCGAACTTCAATCCCATCATCAAAGGTGAGAAGCCGAACGCCGTCCGCCAACAGACGGGCATCCAGTGGAACCTCGTTCCGGTCCGTTGGCAGGGCACCAACTACTCCAAGATCCAGACATGGTTCAAGGACACGATTGCCGGATGATGGCGGAGCCGCAGCCCCAGGCCGGTGGGCAGGTTGGAGTGGCGGCGGCGGGGGCGCCCGCGCGGGGCAGGCCCCCCCGCCCCGCCCGCCCGAGGGTGCCCCGCCGATTCGGTGGTCAGGACGCGGTGATGGGCATCGGGCTCGCGGCCCTCGGGCTGCTCATCGTCCTGCCGCTCCTGGCGGTCGTCGCGCAGGCGGTGTTTCCCCACCTCTTTGCGCGGCATCCGAGCCTTCGCTTCGATCCGAGCGCCCTGCTGCGTGTGCTCCACACCCCGTTTGATTTCCGCATGCTCGCCGACTCACTGCTCATGAGCCTGGGGGCCGGCCTGGCGGCCTCGCTCCTCGGCGGCGTGCTGGCCCTGGTGGTCGGGCGCACGGACCTGCCCGGCCGCGGCTGGTGGACCGGCCTGGTCTGGTGCACGTTGCTTTTGCCCTCGTTTCTGGTGGCCGAGGGGTGGACGTTCTTTCTCCAACCGATGGGGCTGCTTTCCCGCATGGTGCACGAGCCGGCGTGGGCGCCCGCGATCTTCGGCAGCCCGTGGGGTGTCGGGGCCATCCTTGCCCTGAAGTTCTTTCCGTTTGCGTTCCTGGCGGTCAGCGTCGCGCTGCCCTGGATTGGCGGCGAGCAGGAGGCGGTGGCCCGCACGCTGGGCGCCAGCCCCTGGGGGGTGTGGCGCCGGGTCTATCTGCCGCTTTTGATCCCCTTTTTCGCCAGCGGGGCGGCGATCGTGTTCGCCGATGTCCTCAGCGATTTCGGCGTGGCGATCACGGTGGCCGAAAGCCACCCGTTTCCGCTCCTGACGTACGGTATCTACTCGGCCATGTATGACATCCCCACCGACTTCTCCGGCGCCGGGGCGCTCGCGCTGCTGTTGACGTTGGCCGTGGGGCTGGCGATCGTGCTGCAGCTGTGGGTGTTGGGCGGCAGCCGCTTTGCGACCATCCACGCCGGGTACCGCCCGCCGGAGCCCACCCGCCTCGGTCCTTGGCGCTGGCCCGTCTTTGCGGGTGTCAGCGGGTTTTTCCTTCTGGCGCTGGGCATTCCCGCCGGTTCCATCCTCTTGGAGTCGGTCTCCAAGTCCCTCAGCTTCGGTATGGGCTCGTACCACTTGACCCTCTCCAACTATGCGGCGCTGGGCGCCCAGGTGGGGGCGCGCGGCGTCGCGGCGATGGGATACTCCATGCGGCTGGCGGTGGTGACCGCGACGGCGGCCGTCCTTTTGGGGACGCTCCTGGCCTACCTGGGCACGCATGGCTCCGGGCGCCTCGGCGCGTGGCTGGAGGGCGTGTCCCTCTGGACCATCAGCATTCCGGGGATGATCCTGGCCGCCGGGTACGTCTTTCTTTGGAACGAGCCATGGTTGGCGCGGGTGCACCTGCATCTTTTCGGCACGGTCTGGAGCCTGACGCTGGCCTACCTCGCCGGCGGGCTGCCCTACGTCCTGCGGTTCCAGATGGGCTCCCTGCAGCAACTGGACGGGCGGCTCCTGTCTGCCGCGCGCGTGCTGGGCGCGGGGATCGGGCGGCTCCTGGGGCGCGTGATCCTGCCGCTGCTTGCCGACGGCGTGCTGGTGCTCTGGCTTTTCGTGTTGGCCAACACGGCATTTGAGCTGCCGGCCTCTGAGTTCCTGTATCCCGCCGGCCACCCGACCCTGGCGGTCGAGGTGAACCACTTCTTCAACACGGAGCTGTACGGCGTCGGAACCGCTTTGGCCGTGAGCGCCGCGGTGCTCCTGATCGCGCTGGTCCTCCTCTTGCGCACCGTCCTGCGGCGCTTTGTGCCCGCGCCGGCCAGGGCTGCGGCTCGATGGCGCGACCAGGGGGCCTGACGGGTGGGCCGGGGGAAGGGTGGAGGGCGATGGGTGAGACGCTGCGGGTGGAGGGGCTTCACAAGAGGTTTGGCCGCTCGGTGGTGGTGGCCGACCAGGTGTCGTTTGAGATCCCGGGCGGCAGCTACTGTGCGCTGCTTGGTCCTTCCGGCAGTGGCAAGACTTCCTTGTTCCATATGATCGCCGGCCTGCTGCGGCGCGACGCGGGCCGCATCGCGCTGGGGGACCGGCTGTTGGATGGACCCGGGCGCCACCTCGCGGTGGAACGGCGCCGGATCGGGTTGGTCTTTCAGGACTACGCGCTGTGGCCGCATATGCGTGTGCTGCAACAGGTCACGTTCGGCATGCGGCGCGCCCCCGGCCGGGAGAAGGCCGCCGCGAGGTGGCTGGAGTTGCTGCGCATCGAGCATCTGGCGAGACGCTACCCGCATGAGCTCTCCGGTGGACAAAAGCAGCGCGTCGCCATCGCCCGGGCGTTGGCGGCCGAGCCGGCGCTGCTGCTGCTGGACGAGCCGTTTTCCAACCTGGATGCGCCGCTGCGGGAGGCCCTGCGGGACGAACTGTCGGTGCTGTACCGCTCGCTGGGGGTCACGGTGGTGCACGTGACCCACGATCGGCAAGAGGCCATGGGCACCGCGGACCGTGTGCTGGTCTTTGCCGGGGGCCGCCTGCGTCAGGACGGTTCACCCCAGGAGGTGTATGGGGCGCCGGTGGATTCGGTGGTCGCGTCCCTCCTGGGGTCGGCCAATCTGATCCCGGGGCGGCTGGAGGGCGCCCGCGGCGCGGAGGTGCTGGTGTCTGAGGGGATTCGCCTGGCCGGTACCTGGACGGGAACCCGGACCGGGACGCCGGTCGTTGCCTTCTTCCGGCCCGAGGCGGCGCGACTGCACCCGCACCGCCCGACCGACGGCGTCGTCAATGTGCTGTCGGCGCAGGTGCGGCGCAGCGGGTGGCACGATCAGGGGTGGCGGCACCGTCTGCGGCTGGCCGGCAGCCAGGCCGAGGTCGTGGTGATCGGCGGCGAGCGCCTGGCCGACGGCAGTCCCGTCTGGGTGGAGGTCCCGGTGAACGCCTGCCGCATCCTGCCGGCGGAGGAGACCGCCTGACCGTCGCGCCCGGGCGGGGATAACGCCCCGGAGGCTGTGGATGCCGGACGCACGGGGCGTCGGCCGCGCCCGGCCTGTCGGTGCGATCCGCGGTGGGGCGTGGGCGCGCCGCCGCGCCCCGGTGCCGACCCCCGGGTCCGGGCCGGGCGGGGCGTATGGATATGGCGTATGGATAGGGCGGATGGAGGCGGGGGGCGGCCGGCCCCGCCCGGCGCCGGTCCGCACCGTCCAAGGAGGTGGTCTCCGTGGCACAGATGCGGGCGGCGCATCCCTATCCCCACACCCTGGCGCCCACCGCGCGGACGCGCCGCACCCCTGCGGCTTCCGGCCGGCGGGCGGCCGCGCGGCCGGGGTTGTCGCTTTGGTGGGTTGCGGCGGGTCTTTGTGTCGCGGCGCTCGTGCTGCTGGCCGCCGTGGCCTTCATCGTGCTGAGCGCCCACGGCCGGGTGCCCACGCAGCTTGGGCCCGTCCCGTCGAGCGGGGCCCTGCCGGCCAGGGGTTGACAGGGCCCGTCGGGCATTCCGAATGGAAGGCGGGCGGGGTGCGCAAAGGGGTCGCGTGCCACCCTTGGCGGAAGCATACCGCAGCCCGGCTCCGCACGGGCCGGGCTGCCGGCGCCCCGCCAGGACCAGGCGCGTGACGGTGGGCATCACCGGCCCGTCGCGCCCCACCGTACACCGGATCGGAGTGTCGCGCTCGGTCGGGCCGGGGGCACGGACCGTGGCGCCGTCTGCCACACGCCGACCAGCCGGGACTACGCCGAGCTTCGGCGGCTGCCGTGCATGCGGTCCAGGCGACGGCGGCGGGCCGGTTCCCACGCCGGAAGCAGGCCGGGACCGGGTGGATGACCTGAACTGCGGCACACCGCTCCCGGCCGGGCTCGGAGACGCCGGTCGGTGCGCCTGATCCGACCAGGGCGTCGCGCGGGCCGTCCGGAACGATCCTTACCTTGCGGGGCGCGAAGAATATTATGGCGGATATAATCGGGAAGAGTTTCCGCATGCCGGACCTTGCGTGGACTCTTCAGAGCGGAGTGGAGCATGCTCACCACTGCGGAAGCCGCCGATCTGGTCTACGGGCGGCTGCCTGTGCCGATTTGCCTCGTCGACGCCGCCGGTCGGTTGGAGGCGATCAACCCCTGCGCGGAGAGCCGCTGTGGGGTGACTTCTGCCGCGGTGTGCGGGCAGCCGTTCTTTTCCGCGCTGGGCATCGTTCCGGTGTCGGCCGACGGTCCGGATTTGCTCGGAGGCCAGGTCGGATCGGCCCAGATGCGGGTGCCCTGCCTGCTGTCGCTGCCGGACGGCAGCGAGGAACCCGTGACCATGATCGCCACCCCGCTGGGCACGCCGGAGCGCCCCCTGACCGGCATCTTCCTGATTGATAGCCGCACGGCACCGCTCCTGGCGGACCTCCCCGCCTGGGCCCTGGCCGACCCCCTCACCGGGCTGGGCAACCGCCAATGCCTGGAGCGCGAGCTGCCCGAGTGGCAGGCCCGTGCCGGGGCAGTCGCGGTTTTTGATCTGGACAACCTCAAGGACGCCAACGACCGCCGGGGACACGCCGCTGGCGACGCGTTGCTGGAGGCGGTCGGATGGGTGCTGGCGCGGCAGGCGCCGTCCGGGTCGCTGGCGGTGCGCTCTGGGGGCGATGAGTTTGTTGTCCTGCTTTCCGATTGGGCTGCGGTGGCCGCCGAGGCTTGGGCCGTCGGCGTCGTGGAGTCCGTCGCGGCGCGCGCATCCAGCATGGAGCTGCCGCTGCGTCCGAGGCTCAGCCACGGAACGGCGGCGTTCGCTGTGGGCGGCGTGCGCAGGGCCATGGCGGAGGCGGACGCCGCGCTGTATGCGCGAAAGGGGATCGTCCTGCGCGCCCGCGGCGGCGGTGCCCTGGTGCTGACCCGGCCGGGGCGTCAGGGCATGCTGCGGCCGGAGGCGCTGGCCGATACGCCGGCCGTCGGTGCCTACGCGTCGCGGTTCGACCGCGAGTTCGACCGTTGCTTCCGAGCGCATTACGCGGCGGCGGCCGCCCGCGGGCGTGAGTTCGTCTCGTTCGTCGATCCGGCGCCGGCAAGCGCCGTGGTGGAGGTCGGGGCCGGCTCCGGCCGCGTCACGTTTGACGGCGGCCTGGCCGACCGGATCGGGCCGGACGGGCAACTGCTGGTCACGGATCCGTCGGAGGCGCAACTTTCCGTGGCGCGTTCGCGGGCCCACGACGGCGGGTACGGCTGGGTGCGCTTTGTGGCGGCCCCGGCCGAGGCGCTGCCCCTGGAGGCGGCGACGGCGGACCTCGCCATCGGGGCCCTGTTCATCCACTTCACCGACGGGCCGGCCGCCGTGCGGGAAATGGCCCGCGTGGTGCGGCCCGGCGGGCTCGTGGCGATTTCCACGGGCATCGCCTTCGCCTGGCCGCCCCGGTGGGACGAGGCGCTCGAACCGGTGTGGGCGGCCCTGAGGGAGCACCGGGTGCCGCGCCGCCACTACTTGCCGCCGCAGGGCCAGGTCGCGGCCTGGATGACGGCGGCCGGCCTGAGCGTGGAGCGCCAAGAGCTATCGGACGTCGACACCTGGGCTCCACCCTCCCCGGAGGAGGCGGTGCGGACCTGGCACCAGATGGGATTGGTCCGTCTGCTCCTGCGGGGGATCCCGTCCGCCCGGCACGGGCGCCTGGAGGACCTCGTGGAGCAGCGCCTGGCCGAGGGGATGGCGCGGCGGCCGACCGCCGAGTGGGAGCTTCGGACGCGGATGGAGCACGTGCGCGCCCGCCGTCCGGGCCTCTGAGGCGCGGCACCGCCCCGCAGCCCCCTGCTTTCCATGGCCGTCCGGGCCGGTCCGTCCGTCTGCGGCCGTGCGCCCATGTGGACGGATGCGCACGGGCAATCGGCCAGGTTGAAACCGCCGATCGGCAGGAGCGCGCGCGCCAGTGGTGAACCGCGCCCCCAGCCCGGCCGGCGGGCCGGGGCGGGGGGGATGGCCATGGAGACGAAGGCGCCCGGTGTCTTGACGCCCGAGGAGGTCGCCTTTTTCAACGAGAACGGCTACCTGCGGTTGCACGGGGTGTTCGGGTCGGCGGAGCGGGAGGCCCTCAGTCAGGAACTTGAGTATGTGATCGGCAACTTTGCGGTGCCCGGCAAGGGCTGGTCCGGGCCCTGGCGCGAGAAGTATCTGTCGCGTGAGGAGAACGAGCGCTCCCAGTTGGCGGCTACCCACGAGATGCAGCAGCTCTCCGCGGCTCTGGCGCGGGCCGTCCTGCAGCCGCGGTTGGCGGGCGCCGTCGCCGACCTGATTGGCCCCGAGGTGGAGTTCCACCACATGACGCTACACGCCAAGGGACCGGAGTTCGGCACCCCGTTTCCGCTGCACCAGGACCACCCGTTCTACCCGCACAGCGACGGCCGCTACATCGACGCGATCCTGCACATCGACGCCGGCACCGAGGCCAACGGCTGCCTGAAGTTCGTGCCCGGCAGCCACAAGCTCGGTACGCTGGAGCACGTCCGCGAGGGGTCCCCCCACCTGCCGCCGGACCAATACCCGTTTGAGACGGCGGTGTCGTGTCCGGCCGAGGCGGGGGACGTGGTGCTCTTCAGCATCCATACGATCCACGGCTCCGCCCTGAACCGGACGCCGCAGTGGCGCCGTTTCGTGCGCGTCGGCTACCGCAATCCGCGCAACCTGCAAACGGGTGGCCAGGCGATGGGGCGCCCGGGTTGGATGGTCCACGGCGTGCGGCCGAAGATCGCAGGCGTCACCCTCGAGCCCTACGGCACCATCCGGGTCCAGGCGCCGGCACCATCGGCCAGCGCCTGAGCGGTGCCCCGTGCCGGGGCGGCGGGCGGTCGCCGCCTCCGTACCCGGCACGGAGGAATCGCCCCGCCGGCGCCCAAAGCAAGGGCGGGGGGCGATGGCCATGGCGCGACCACGAGGGGACCGACCGAACGTCGTCGTGTTCTTCACGGACCAGCAGCGGTGGGACACGACCGGTCTGGGGGGCAATCCCCTGGAGTTGACCCCGAACTTCGACCGCATGGCGCGCGCTGGTACGCACCTGCGCAACTTTTTCACCTGCCAGCCGGTGTGCGCCCCGGCGCGGTCCTGTCTGCAGACCGGGCAGTATGCGACCACCACCGGGGTGTGGCGCAACGGCATCGGCCTGCGGCCGGATGCGGTGACCCTCGCGGACGTGTTTGGCCAGGCCGGCTACCACACCGGATACATCGGCAAGTGGCACCTGGCGCGCTCGCATGGGCGCGGGCCGGTGGCGGCCGACGAGCGCGGCGGCTACGCGGAGTGGCTGGGAGCCAACGCGCTGGAGGGCACTTCGGACGCCTACCGCACGGTGGTCTACGACGGGGAGGGCCGCGAGGTGTACCTGCCGGGCTACCGGGTCGACGCCCTGACCGACGCGGCCATTCGCTTCATCGACCGCTGCCAGGCCGAGCCGTTCTTTCTGTTCCTCTCCTTTCTGGAGCCGCACCACCAAAACCACCTGGACGACTACCCGCCCCCGGACGGCTACCGCGAGCGGTACACCGGCCGTTGGACACCCCCAGACCTTGCCGCCCTGCAGGGCTCGGCGCCCCAGCACCTGGGTGGCTACTACGGCATGGTCAAGCGATTGGACGAGGCGCTGGGGCGGGTGCGCGACGCCCTGCGGAGTCTGGGTTTGGATCGCAATACGATCGTGGTGTTCACCTCGGACCACGGTTGCCACTTCAAGACGCGCAACGGCGAATACAAGCGCTCCTGCCATGAAAGCTCCATCCACGTGCCGGCCGCCCTGTGTGGTCCCGGCTTCGACGGCGGCGGCGAGGTGCGTCCGCTGGTCAGCCTGGTGGACCTCGCCCCGACGTTGTATGCGGCGGCCGGTCTCGACCAGCCGAACGGCGTCCAGGGGCGGTCGCTGCTGCCGTTGCTGCGCGATGCGGATAGCCCGTGGCCGCAGGAGGTGTTTGTGCAGATCAGCGAATCGGAGGTCGGTCGCGCGGTGCGCACCCAGCGCTGGAAGTATGGGGTGCGCGCCCCGGACGCCGAGGGAGGCCGGCAGATGGGGGCGCCGCGGTACGTGGAGACGTTCCTGTACGACCTGGAGGCGGACCCGTATGAGCTGCACAACCTGGTGGGGCTGGAGTCGCATGCAACCCTGGCCCGCGCCCTGGCGGAGCGCCTGCTGCGGCGGATGGCCGAGGCGGGCGAGCCGCCCGCGGAGATTGCGGCGGCGGAGACGCGCCGTTCCGGTCAGCGGCGCGTGGATCCCGACGAGGTCTTGGTCTGAGGCGACGACGGGGGGACGATGTGCGGGTGGGCGATCGGGAGGGGACGGGCGGGCTGCGGCCCGGGGCGGTCTGTCACGGCTTCGAGGTGCAGCAGGTGGCGGAGGTGCCGGAGTGTGCGGCGGTGGCCTACCGCTGTCGCCATGCCGCGACGGGGGCGGCGCTCCTGCACCTGGAAGCGGACGACGAGGAAAATCTGTTTTCGATCACCGTGCCGACGCCGCCGAACGACGACAGCGGCGTCGCGCACATTCTTGAGCACTGCGTCCTGGGCGGCTCGCGCTCCTACCCCGTGCGCCAGCCGTTTTTCGAGATGCTGAAGATGAGTATGGGATCGTTCATCAATGCCTTCACCGCACCCGCCCATACCAGCTATCCGGTCGCCAGCCCGGTGGCGGCCGACCTTTTCAACCTGGCGGCCGTCTACTTTGACGCCGTCTTCCATCCGCTGCTGACGGAGGACACCTTTCGCCGCGAGGGTCACCGGCGGACCCCGGCCGATCCGGCCGACCCCCAGGGGGCCCTGGCGGCGACCGGCATCGTCTACAACGAAATGAAAGGCTACTTCTCGCGCCCCGAGGTGTGCCTCTCCGTCGAGGCGCAGGTGGCGCTCCTGCCCGATACGGTGTATGCCCACAGTTCCGGCGGCCGGCCCGAGGCCATCCTGGATCTGGACTACGCGGGGCTGCGCCGGTTCCACGCCAGCCACTACCACCCCGGGCAGGCCCTGTTTTTGACCTACGGCGACCAACCCCTGACGGAGTACCTCGCGTTTTTGGAGCCGCGGCTCACCGGTTTCGGTGCGGGCCGCCCCCTGGAGCCGCCCGATCGCCAGGCGCGCTGGGGCGCACCGCGACGCACCGAGGCGACCTACGACCCTGGAGCGGGGGGGGCCGGCGCCGGGCAGACGTGGA
>DAHWHT010000334.1 GCA_027335515.1 Clostridia bacterium | reverse complement strand
GGTCGTAGCGCAGTCCGGTGGTCTGCGGCATCAGTACATCCCCCCGAATCCGGCGCCGTTGCTCAGGTGCCCCAAGCGGTTCCTGAGACCGGCACGGGTCAATCCGTCGAGGCTGTTCAAGTCCCGTGCGACGGTGCAGAGGGCGTCCAGGGCCTCCTGCCAGCGGTCTGCCAAGCCGCGCAGGGCCTGGCACTCCTCGGGCGTATCGGCCCCCTCCGCTTCGGCGGCGGCCAGGATGCTACCGGCCTCGCGGGCCAATCGGTCGGGGTCTACGTGGATGGCCATGATCGGGTCCCTCCTGTGGGGGCCGGTTGCCCGGCCCCCTCTCATCGTGCGTCGTTAGGCGGTCTCTCGGTTGGCGTCGGCGCTGGCCGCCGGGTCCAAGGCGGCGATGATCTTGGCGGCGGTCTTCTGGATCGTGGAGCCCACCCGGCGGACCAGGGCCGGGCCGTCCTCCCGGCCCGCCCAGTCAGCGACGTAGGCGAAGGAGTAGGAGGACGTGTCCAGGCCGACCCAGGAGCAAACGACGAAGGCCGTCCCTTCGGCTTCCGCCTCCTGCTCTGCGCGGGGCTTGCCGGCCGCCCGGTGCAGGCAGGCGTGGGCCAGCTCGTGGCAGAGGGTCTTCGCCTTGTGGTCGTCGGAGAGGCCCATCTTGAGCCCGATCATGTTCGCGCCAGGGACGAACACACCGTTCGCGTGGGCCAACGTGGTCCGATCTGAAACGGTGATCCCCTCGCTCCGCGCAATGTCCAGCAGGCGGGCGTAGAGCCACCGGCCCCGCTCGCTATCGGTGGTCAGTTCCTGGCAGGGGTGCTGGGCCAGGGGTTCACCCTCGGTTTGGCTGTAGTCGAAAACCGTCACGACCCGGAAGCGCCTGACGGGCTGGGCCTCGTCCTCGGCCTCTGGATCACCCGATTCCGCCTCGGCCGCCCGCCGCACGGTCACCGGCGCGAGGATCTTCAAGCCGTGCTCGCCCTTCCGGACGTGCCGCCCGAGGCGCAGCCACCCGTGAAAACCGCAAACCCTTGTGGCCGTAGGCATCTGCGCGAGGATGAGCCACAGGTTCCCGGCGCTGTACTGGTGGAACTTGGACATCGCCGCCAGGTAAGCCCGCCACGCTTCCCCGTCCTGGACATCGCGCACTCCCGCCTCCAGTCGGGCCACCAGGTCCGCGACCGTGACCTTCGCCGCACTGTCGGTCGTCGTCACCGCCACCGCCAACCGCCTCCCTCAACCTCAGCGCCACTTTTTTGGGCGTTCCTTGTGGCCCGAGGGAAACGAGCGCGAGGCGGGCCGTCCGGGGCGGCGTAGCCGGGCGAGGATTTACCGGACAAGCGGAAGTGAGGGAGGATAAGCCGCAGCCGAACCCTGGCGGCGCAAAGACGAAGCGGGAGTAGACTGAGGCCGCAAGGAGCGACCAAAAGGAGGAATCCCGAGCCGGGCTCGGGGCGCCGCGCGTTCGAGCGTGGCGGAGCCCGGCGCCTCCGACTACGGGTGGGGTCAGGGGCGGGCGTCCCGCCCCTCGGCTCCGTCTTTACGCGCCCCCGATTTCGGCCAGGAGTAGCGCCAACAGGATTGCCAGCCCTGCAGCGACGACAACGACGCGGGCCGGCCACGGACCGATCCAATGAGCGGCGCCGGTCGCGGACAGCATGGCAACCGTCGCGACCAGCAAGACGCGAACGAAGCGCCGCTTCCCGCGCTCGGACTCCATTTCATCGTGCGCCACCATGACGATCCCACCTCCCTTCTCGTGGCTCAGGCCGGAGGCTCCAGGTCCTCATCGGCGGGCTTCGGCCCAGCGCGGGCGGGGATGGCGGCCAGGCCCATCGAGACGACGAGCGCCAGGAGGGCCAGGGCCATGGCGACGCATGCGGCGACGTAGACGCCGTAGATACACCACGTCAGCACCCACGCGACCGCCCGCACGGCCTCCCAGACCCCATGCAGCACCTTCGCCACCTCCCCTTCCGGGTTGCTCAGGGGCACAATCGGGCCAGCCCCAGGGCGCTCTCGCGGGCTCCCAGGGCCGGTGAAATCTCCCCCGGTCGTGAAGGCCGGGGCCAGGGATCGGAGAGCCCCGACCGGTTGGCGCCGGGGCTCTCGAACGGGAAGATCGGGGGTTACTTGGACTGAGCGGGCGGCAGGCACACGGCGTGGCCGGTGGCGGTCAGGTGACCAGGGCCGACCGATGCGCTGGCCACCCAGTGCGCGCAGCTTGGGGGCGGGACGTGGTAGGTCGGGACGGAGTGCGCGGCCACCGCCTGGGCGGACAAAGCGATGGCGGCGACGGTCACGGCGGCCGCCAGGCTGGCGAGGGCGCGGTCGCCTCGGGACTGGGCGCGGCGGATGCGGTAGATGGCGTAGGCGGCAGCGGCGACGGCGAAGACCAGGAGCGGGAAGAGTGTAGAGAGCATCAGGTGGACCTCCTTGCGTATGGGCCTATGGACAGGGTATCTCGTGCTGGATGCGGCTGGATGCTGTGGGTGTGTGGGTACCTGGGGAGCCGCGCAAGGCGGCCCCCCAGGGTGGTGTCACGCGACTTTAAGGGTGGCCGACGTGGGCAACCAGGGAGTCTCGTAGGTGGTCACAGAGGTACTGGTGCCGTATATCGCGATGGTTTGGGAGAGGTTGGGCACGATAGAGTTCGCGTGGAACGAGAGGGCCGCCTGGCCGTTGGTGAGCGTCACGATCTGGCCCGACGTTATGGAGCCATCTACGGTGGCCGATAGGCTCCCCATGTTGTAGGTCGTCTCCTGGGGGGTAACCGTCACCTCTACCCGATCCCCCGCCGCTACGGCGGATCCAGCAAAATCAAACACAAGGCCGCCAACAGCAGCCGCCCCGTCGTTGACTGTCGCGTTGGACCAGACGAGACCCCCGTCCACGGAGTAAATCACCGCCTGGGGCAGACCGCCTGACGCGGAGCGCACCTCAAACATGTACGTCGTGGTCGTGGCGGCATCATACGACCCGTCGATCTCCGTGATGTCCCCGTTGTCGTTTTTAGCGACCGACACACTCCACGGCACCGTGCTCGCCGACAGCGTAAGCGTACCCGTCCCCAGCCCAGCAGCGACCACTGCGCTCCCGTTGGTCACGGTTTCCCCACTGGTCCCCTGGCCGGACACCCCTTCCGGCGCGGCCCACGAAATCGTCGCCACTTGCCCTGTGGACACCCCACCGATGCCGGAGAAGCCCCCGTGTTCGGAAGCCCACACCCCACCCACGGCTGCCCCACCTGCGGAGACGGACACCCAATCCCCCGCTGGCACCGCCCCCTCGGCGCCAGTGACGCCGGTTGTGCTGACGGAGACGGGGAATCCCGTCGCCCCCTCGGCCACCCCGACGCTGCAGACGCCTCCAGTGCACGACGGCACAACCACCGCCCTGGACAAACTCGCACTCACCGCCTGAGCCCCCGCCGCCGAGGCGACTGGTGCAACAGCCGCCGGGCCGAGGATCCCGAGGCCAACAGCGGCAACGGCCGCCAGGGCGGGCCGGAACGCGCGGAAACCGCGAACACGAAGACTCTTCATATCGGCTCATGCCTCCCTTGACTTGTTGGGGCCGATGGAACAAGCGTACTGCCAGACGGCGCTTCGCGGGCGCGGGGCGGCCCCGCGCGGGAACCGCCCCCGATCCTCGCTGGATCACTGGGTCAGGATTGGCTCGGTGGGTGCCAAGACCGTGGTCGAGGCGCACGCTTGGCGCGTCTGGCCGGCCAGGCTGCCGGTGATGCAGGCGCTGTACGTTCCCTGCTGGGTCAGCGTGAACGGCCGACTCCAGGTCCCGCTGCCCGCCTGCGGCCAGGTCCCGCCGCCGAACGCCGACACGTTGATGCTCGCCGATGTCCAGCCAGACCAGGACGCCGATACTGTCACGGTCTGGCCCGGCTGGGCCAGGTTCGGCGTGACGGTGATGGCCAGCGTCGGCGCCGGCAGAACGGTCAGGGTGTGCGAGGTGCTGGAGGATGCCCCGTAGCTGTTGGTCACGCTCAGCGCCACCGTGTACTGCCCCGGCGTGCTGAACGTGCTCGGTAGGGCCGATGGCGAGGGCCCGCTCCAAGAGCCGCCGGGGCCGGTGACGCTCCAGTGCTCGCTGGCGATGCTCGCCCCATAGCCGCCGCCAGAGGACTGATCGGTGTAGGTGACCGCCTGCCAGCCAGCGATGATCGGGTTTGGCGAGACCGAGAAGGCGGCCGTGGGCACCGTCGCCCGCACGGTCAGGGTCCCGCTCGCGCTGGTGCTGCCGCCCGCGCCGCTCGCCGTCGCGGTGAGCGCGTATCCGCCAGGCCCTGGCGCAGAGAAGCAGCCGCCCCACGTGTTCCCGCTCTCCGACAGCGCCAGGTCCCCGCCGCCAGGGAGCGACAGGGAGACCGAGGTGGCGTTGGTCGCCGTCAGGGTCGCGCATGTGCGCTCGGATGGGTAGGTCGGGGCGGGATTGAACTGCGGCGCGGAGACGGTCGGGGCGGGGGAGGTCCAGGCCACGGAGACCGGGCTGGACTGGGCCTGGATGTCGCTACCGTTTGCGTCGGCAACGTAGGCGCGGAAGGTGCCGGTGGAGGCCGTCGCCTCGGTTTCGGTGGCGGTGCAGGTGTCGCCGCTGCCACAGGAGGCCAGGATGGAGCCAGAGTTGGACTCGACGAGGATCCAGTACGGGGTGGGGCCTACGTCCTGGTTCGCCGTGGCCGTCAAGGTCACGGTTTGCCCGACCGGCGCCTGGGTTGCCGATGCGGACAGGGAGACCGACCAGGCCACGCCGGAGCCGGAGTACCCGCCGGAGGTGCCGCCGCCGCCGGAGGTTCCCCCGGTGCCAGGGACGTTGAGCGTGAGCGCGCCGTTGCCTCCATAGAGGTCGGTGGTGCCGCCGTTGTAGTTGATGGAGGAACCGCCGGGCAACGAGCCTTGGTATGCCGTCGGGGAAATCACGACCTGGTTACCTGAGATCTGGAATCCAGCGCCCTGCAGGGCGCTGATCTGGGATGGGGTGAGTTCGTATGTTGGGATAGACGAAACGGTCCCTCCAAGCCCATATCCCGTGGATCCTTGCGAGGAGGCCCACTCGTTCGCTTGAATGGTCACGGTTTGCCCGCCGACGGTCATGGTCAGCGAGTCTTGGCCTGCATAGTAGCCGTCGGCACTACCATACGGCGACTGCCCACCAACGCCGCCGAGTCCACCGTAACCCACTGAGCTAGTGGAAGTACCGCCGCTTCCAGAGAAGCCACCAGAAAACCCGCCGCCAGAAAAGCCAGCACCAGAGAAGCCACCTGAGAAGCTTCCAGAAAACCCTCCGGAGAAGCCCGAACCGGACCATGCTGCGGCCAGGGCCGAGTTGGTGAGCCCGACCGCGAGCAGCACGGCAAGGCTGGCGGCGATAATGCGCCCCCGCATGAAACCACCTCCCAAGGCTTTACGACACGACAAAGAAGGGCAGCAGCGAAGTAGCCGCTACTGCCCTTGTCACTTGGCGGATGCAATATGCCTACTGGCTACTACCCGGCGTCGGCACAGTAAACCACGGAGGGGTTGTGCCGTAAGGGGTATTTCCGGCGAGCCGCCAGCCTCCAGGAGTGTGGGCGAAGTAAAACAAGCTCCCCTGGTAGTCGGGGGTTGGGGTAATGGGACCGGACGGGCCCTGTTTGTAGATGCCAGCGGTCGGCTGCCCGCCCCACGTCCAAATCACGGTGCCCACGACGCAGTTTGCCTCGGCCACCGTGGCGCCAGAGAAGATGATCTGGCAGTCCGGGGTGGTGTAGCTGTCGTACCGATAGATTGGCTGGTGCACGCGCTCGGCGTAAACGTCGTTCGCTACACCGCCGGTGCTTACGGCCTCCACTTTGGTAAGGTACTTTGCCGCACCAGCGCTGTTTACCGCGTCGATAACCGCCTGCGTTGTGGCATCCTTCGGTGTGCTCTTCCCGGCGTCCGTTTCCACGGTGAGTGCACCCTGCAGCACGCTCTCCAACGTTTGCACACTCGGGGCCCCGGTAGTCAGTTCATTCACCATCACGTCGACCATCTTTGCCGCCTGGGCTCGCGTGGCGGGTTGGGCGGGCCCGAAAGTGCCGTTCGGAAACCCGTCAATGACGCCATATGCGGCTGCTTCCATGATGTCGGCATAGTGTGGCGTTGCTGTGGTCACGTCAGGGAAGGTCTGAGTGGAAGCCTTTGTCGGTAACGAAACGCCCGCAAACCCGATCTTGCTGTAGATGGGCGTGTTCTTTACCGCCTGTGGGGCTCCGGCGGGTAGCGCAATGATGCTCTTCAGTGTTCCCAAGGCGGATAAAGGAACGGCGTCCTTCTTCAGGACCCGGCCGATCCACGTCGCCATTGCCGCCCGGGTGATGTCGCCGTTCGGGTCGAAGGTCTTGGTTGGGTAATCGGCCAGCTTGACGATCCCCGCCGTCA
>DAHWHT010000323.1 GCA_027335515.1 Clostridia bacterium | reverse complement strand
TGCTTGACCTTGCCGTCCTCGCGATAGGTGCGGCGCAGGAGGTAGCTGGTGTAGACCTTTTCCTTGTAGCGCGTTTTGATCTCCGCGACGTAGACGGAGCCACGCTTACTTGCCATGAGGGAATGGTAACACTTCGTCGGGGCCGCGTCCAGGGAACTTCCCACTTTTACTGTCTACACTTACCGGGAGTGCAGGGCCAAGAAATGGCGCAACGACCGGCAAAACAACCGTTTTTGCCGGCGTAACTTCGGCTTAGATCGCGTCAATGGTGGCCACCACCTTCTGGTCGGTCCCAAGGGGCAACGGGTAACGGTGCCGCTGCATGCGGGAGAGATTCTGGCGCCATTCATGCTCCGCAGCATCGTGCGCCAGGCGGATCTGACGGTGGAACAGTTCCATGCGCTCCTGTGAGACGCCCCCCGGACCTGCGCCCCAAAGACCTTGGGAACCGTTGCCGGAACCGTTCCGGGATGGTTGGGGACTGCCGATGCGACGGCCGTGCCCCACATGCTTGTCGTGGTTGACCGTCATCGACCATGTCCGGGATGTGGACCGGTCTGTGGTCCCGGCCTTTCGGTCCCGGTGCCGGGAGGATCGAGGGCTGCCGCATCGGGCGCGGCCAGGGCCCCGCCCGGGGGATGGTCCGGCCTCCGCCTCAAGGGTCCCGGCCGAGGTCGCGGCTCAGGGCCGGCGCAACGCCTCGACCGGTTCCAGTTCGGAGGCCAGGTAGGCGGGATAGGAGCCGAAGATCAGTGCTACCGCCGTCGACGCGCCCAGGGCGAGCGGCAGGGCGCCCGGCAGGGGGACGGCCGCGACCCCCGCCTCGTGCAGCAACCGCATCCCCGCGTAGCCGCCGAGCCAACCGAGGAGCCCGCCCAGGGCACACAGCAGCATCGCCTCCAGCAGGAACTGGTAGACGATTTCGACCTGCAGCGCCCCAAGGGCCTTGCGCAACCCGATCTCGACGGTGCGCTCTCGCACCGCCACCAGCATGATGTTCATGACGCCGATGCCGCCGACCACCAGGGAGACCGCGGCGACCGCCGCCAACATCAGCGAAAGGGTGCGGTCGGCCGCCGAGGCCCGGCGCACGAGGGCGTTGAGGCTCTGGACGGACACGGCCTGCTTTCCGCCGCCCGGATGGCCGGGCAGCAGCAGGGAACCGTGCGGCCCCCCCCCCGGGGGGACCCCCGGGCCCACCCCCGGGCCCACGCTGCCCCCTGCCGGCGCTGGAGCGCGCGAGATCGAACTGCAGGGCGAGCACCCGCTGGATCTGCAGCACCGCCGGGCTGACGCTGGCGCGGCTGGTGGCCTTCAGCCAGATGGCGCTGACCTCGCGCGATCCGGTAAGCAACTCGGCCGTACTTTGCGGGATCAGCACGGCGTCCGAGAGTCCACGGCCCATCCCCACCGTCTGACCGGAACTGGACGCGGCGGACGCACTGGACGCGGCGGCCGCACTGGAGGAGGAGCCGCTCGTGGTGCCGACGGCCGGCACCCCGCCGCCGCCAAGGACGCTTCCCCGGCCGGCGGCGAGGACCCCGATCACCCGGAAGCGCGTCCGCCCGATATACAGGTCCTGGCCGAGGGGATTGACGGCCCCAAACAGGTTCTCGGCCGCCGTCGACCCGACGACCGCCACGTGGAGCGCGTCGGCCTGCTCCATCGCCGACAGGAAGCTGCCCAACTGCACGTGCAGCGGGTGGACCGCCGTCAGGGCCGGGGTCACCCCGAGCACGGTCGGGCTGGACCCGCTGGCGGTGGTCCGCCAGGTCACCTTCTTTTGGACCCCGATCACGGGCACCGCCGCGGCGATCCCGGGTACACGCTGGACCAGTTCCTGGGCGAGGCTGGCGTGGATGGGGGCGAAGGGCGTGTTGCTTTCCACGGTGATGACGTTGGTTCCCAATCCCTCGAACTGGGCGGCCACGGCCACCTTGGCGCCCTCGCCGACCCCGAGCAGGCTGACCACGGAGGCGACGGCGACGGCCACACCCAGGACGGTGAGCAGGGATCGCACCCCGCCGGCCAGGACGCCGCCGGCGGCCATCTCCAGTCCCGACCAGACGCGGCCGACCAGGCGGATGGGGGCCGCGCCCGCCGTTTGGGTGTGCGGTGCCGACGCCGCGGTGCGCTCCACGGGACCACCCTCCCTTCCCGTCCTGTCGGGCCCTGGTACTGCGGCGGTCCCGCGCCTGCCCTGGTGCTGCCGAACCCGGCGCCTGCGGGTCTGGCTAACCGGCCGGTGCGGCGGGGGCTCCAGGCCCGCCGGCGGGCGGGCCCCCGCCCGGCCCCCCGCCCTTGCTGGGCGCATGGCCCTGGCCCGGCTTTCCCCGGTGGACGGACAGGCTGGCCTTGACCGCGTTGGCCATGGTCCCGTTGGCCGCGCCGGTCACCACCGTTTCCCCGGCGCGCAGACCGGAGACGATCTGTGCCTGCGTCGAGTTCACGAGTCCGACCCGCACCTGGCGCGCGGTCACGACCCCTCCCGAGAGGACCTCGACCTCGGCGCCCGAGGACTGCTGGATCACGGCCTCCACCGGCACGAGCAGGGCGTTGGCCGCCTTGGCCGTAACGATCTGGGCGTTGGCGGTCATCCCCGGCAGCAGGGTTCCGCGTCCGTCGACCAGCACCGACACATCGAAGGTGGCAAGGCCGCCGCTTGAACTGCCGACGGTGTTCACGGCCACCACCGACCCCGCAAAGGACTTTCCAGAGATGCCGGGGGTGGTGATGCGCACGCTCTGGCCCTTGTGGACGTGGCTGATCTGCAACTCACTCACGGCCAGTGTCAGGGACATGGTCGTGGGGGAATAGACCTTGGCGATGGAGGCGCCCGAGGCAACCGTCGCGCCGGGTGCCACCGCGACGGATGAAACGATCCCGGAAAGCGGGGCGCGCACGACGAGGTCGGCCTGCTGTTGCTGCAGGGCGCTCAGGGAGGCCTCGTCCTGTTGCAGGGTGAGTTCATCGGCGGTGATCGTCGCGGCCGCCGTGCCGCCCCCCAGGACAAAGAGCGTCTGGCCGCTGCGCACCGGCGAGTCGACCGTGGCGCGCACGGACTGCGCCGTGGCCGAGATGGGGCTGCGTACCGTCGCCTCGTGGGCGTAGCCGGTGATGTCCGCCGTACCGGGGACGGTGAGCCACAGGGCCCCCTGGCGCAGCTGCGCCTCGCCCTTGTCGCCGGGACGCAGCAGGCCCGGGTTGCGCATGGTCACCTGGGCCGGGTAGACCTCCGTGCCGCCGCCGCTGGACGGCACCCCCTGGGCCGCCACGTGCGTCAGCGTGCCGCCGACCCAGCCGGCAAAGCCGTGGAAGCGGATGCGCACGGCCGTCCCGAGGGCGGCGCGCGCCTGATCGTAGGCGACCAGGTTCACCTTTGCGACCACGCCGTTGCGGTCGACGATCGTGGCCAACGACTGCCCCGCCGTGACCTGGGCCCCCTGGGACGTTGTGACGGCGGTGACCAGCCCCGACTGCGGGGCGCGCACGTGGATCCCGGCCGAGGGATTCACCGACGCCGCCTGGGCCGTGGTTTCGCCGGTGGCTGCCGCCAGGGTCTGCAGGTCGGCGTGCACCTTGAGGTGTGCCTGCACGATCTTCTGGGCCAGTTGCGGGTCGGAGATGGTGGCCAGCACCTGGTGGCTGGACACCGTTTGGCCCTGGCGCACATCGACCGCGGTGACGGTGCCGGCCGCCGGCGACGTCAGGCTGGCCGCGTGCAGCGGTTGGAGGGTCGCCGAGCCGGACACTTCGGCGATGATGCTTCCCGTGCGCGCCGTGGCGGTGGCGTAGAGTGCCTCCTGTGCGCCGGCGTTGCGGTGCAGCCAGGTGTGAGCCGCCCAGACGGTGCCGGCGGCGGCGGCAAGGACGGCGGCGGCGGCGGTGGCACGGCGCAGCCAGGTCATGGCAGATCCCCCTCCTGCAAGGCGGTGGCGAGGCGCTCCTGGGCGTCCAGGGGCTTTGCGACGACACGGTCGGATGCGACGCGTCCGTCGCGCAGGGTAATGATCCGTTGCGCGTGCTGCGCCACCCCCGGATCGTGGGTCACCTGGATGATGGTCTGACCCTGCCGGTGCAGCGCCTGGAAGATCTGGAGGATGGCCGCGCCGGTGCGGGTGTCCAGGGCGCCGGTCGGCTCGTCGGCCAGGATGATTCGAGGCTCGCCGACCAGCGCCCGCGCGATGGCGGCACGCTGCTGCTGCCCGCCGGAGACCTGGGTGGGCCGGCGGTGCGCCAGGTCGGCGATACACACGGACTCCATGGCGGCAAGGGCGCGGCGGCGGCGACTGGCGGCCGGCACGCCGCGGTAGGACAGCGGTAGGGCGACGTTGTCGATCAGGCGCAGATGGGGCAGCAGGTGGAAGGCCTGGAACACAAAGCCGACGCCGAGGTTGCGCTCGGCCGCGCTCTTCGCGCCGCCCAGGGCCGTCACGTTGCGGCCGTGCAGGAAGTAGTCGCCCGAGCTCGGCCGGTCCAGGAGTCCCAGGATATTCATCAGGGTGGACTTGCCCGACCCGGAGGTCCCCACCACCGAGACGTACGAGCCGGCGTCGATCTCCAGGCTGACGCCCCGCAGGGCCTCGGCCCGGCCCGGACCCGATCCGTAGTGCTTGCGCACGTCTCGCAGGCAAACGGCCTCCGACATGCGGCACCCCCCGGCAGGGAGCATGGCGGTCGCACCTGAGAGGGTCGGGGGGCGCCGCCTGAGGGTTTGCTGAGAAGCCGCGGCGCGGGGGGAATGCGCCGAGCGTTACCGCGTTGGCAGGGGAGGGAACCGCGGGGCCGAATGGTGGGGCGCGCAGAATCGACCAGTTTCGACACCCGGGCGGGTGACCGAGGGCGCGGGGCGGAGCGGGTCGCGATGGAAAGAGGCGATCCCTGACTTGCGCAGCCGAAACGGTATTCTGGCGCGCCTCGGCGCCGCGCTGCTTGCCGCCCTGGTCTGGTGCGCGCCGTCCCTGCCGGTGTGGGCTGCCTCGGCCTCGCCGACGGGCCGCATTGTTTCCAGCACCAGCTTCAAGGACATCCAGGGAAACTTCGCCTATTGGGACATCCTGCAGCTGGCGCAGGCCGGGATCATCTCCGTGCCGACCAACGGCCTGTTTCACCCGAACGCGCCGGTGACGCGCCTTGATTTCGCGCTGTGGCTGGCACGGGCGCTTCAGTTGACGCCGTCGTCCAAGCCGCTGACCTTCCAGGATGCCAACTTGGTGCCCAAGGCGGACCAGGGTCTGATTTCCGCCGCCGTCGCCGCTCACCTGTTGCGCGGGGAGCCGGGTAACCTGCTGGCCCCGCTGCAGCCCATCCAGCGGATCGAGGTCCTGGAACTCTTTGGCCGTGAATTGGAGGCCAAGGGACAGAAGGCCGATCCCCGCTTCTTTCAGTTGTGGGCGGATGCGTCCAGCATTCCGTCCTGGGCCCAGGCCGCGACGGTCCCGATGGAGGACCACCTGGTGTATGGGGAGCCGACCCAAAACGGCCAGCTCTGCCAACCGAGCGCCTGCCTCGTTCCGTACGCCCAGACGACCCGCGCCGAGGCCGCCGTGCTGATCGTGCGCTACCTGCGCTACCTGACCCAGCACTTCCACCGGCCCCCGCTGGCCCAGGCGCAGGCGACGGGCTTTGCCATGGGCTTTTGGGACAGCGGTACCCCGGAGGCCTATCAGAACCTGGTCGCGCACGGCGGCGCGATCAACCTGCTGGTGGACGGCGGGTACAACATCGTCCCCGGGGGGCGGCTGAGCGGTTTTGACAACACCCAGAACCTCGCGTGGGCGGCGCAGCACCGCGGCACGCAGGTCTGGATGATGGTCCAGTCCATGAGCGCGGCCCAAAATGCCTTCCTGGGCAACCCGCAGCAGGAGACCGCCATCATTCAGTCGGTGGTGGCGGCCGTGCGGCGGGCCGGCTATGCGGGGGTGAACTTCGACATCGAGGTGCCGCCCGCCAGTGAGCAACAGGCCTTTACCGGCTTCATCACCCAGGCGGCCGCCGCCCTGCACGCCGTCGGGGCGAAGATCTCGGTGGACGTCACGGTGCCCATCCAGCTGAATCCGTCCTCGCCGGTCGTCGGTCCATACAACTACGCGGCCCTGGGGGCGGTCTGCGACCAGGTGGTCCTGATGACCTACTCCTACCACTGGCCGGGATCCTGGCCCGGTCCCGTGGCGCCGCTTGCTTGGGACCAGGCGGCTCTGGCCTTCGCCACGCACTACATGCCCGCCTCGAAGGTCATCCTGGGCCTGCCGGCCTACGGCTACATCTGGAACCAGACGACGCTCTCGGCCGGCGCCTACTGGGTGTCGGGGATGTTCAACCAGGCGGGCGCCAACGGGGCCAACGTCGTCTACGCCCCGACATCGGCGGAGGACACCTTCCAGTATGTGTCGTCGGCGGGTCCCCAGGTGGGATGGTTTGTGGGCGGCCGCGGTCTTGCGGCCCGGGTGCGCCTGGCCCACCACATGAACGCCGGCGGGGTGATCGCCTGGCGGCTGGATTACGGTGTCCACGCCTGGTGGACCCCCTGGCAGGAGTTGTTTGCGA
The DNA here is from genome assembly GCA_027335515.1 of Clostridia bacterium. Next base: position 6,746 of record DAHWHT010000323.1, on the reverse strand, counting down.
CGTACCAGTAGGCCGCGGGCGGGCCGGCGGTTGCATACGCCGGCCCACCGGTCCACGAAGACCTCGGCGCGCGACGAGGCGGCGGGGCCCATGTGGGCTTTCGCCGGCACGAGCCCTGCCTTTGCCCTCAGGTCCCTCGCATCGCACCGCGTGCCGATCCCCGGCCCCGGGGGAGGACCACGCGCGGTCCGCACCGGACATCGGCTCGGAGCGCAGGTTCCCCCGCTCGGGTCCGGAGCGCGGGCGCGGCGTTGGGGTCTGTAGGCTTTATCCCTCCCAGGGGCAGGGCGCCGCTGGCGCGGTGCGGCGCGCCTGGAGCCAGGCCGTTGCGGTCATCCCCGGTGCGCCGAACACAAACGGGACCGCTCCGGCCCCGCAGCCGGTCATCGGATCGCGGACCGGTCGCGGGCTGCCGGCTGTCACCCAAGCTTCATGTTTGCTTCACGTTCGCTTCATCTGCAGTCCTCACCATGTTTGGCGGCGGCTGGAAGTCGGCCGCTGCCACGGGGGGGCGGTCAGGTCGCGGGACAGCTCATATGAACCGCTGCTGGAGTTGCGGGACATCGGCAAGCAGTATCGGTCGGGACGGAATGTCGTCTCCGCCCTGGCCGATGTCACGCTGGCCGTCCACTCGGGTGAGTTTGTGTCGATCGTTGGACCCTCGGGCTCTGGCAAGTCCACCCTGATGAACATTCTGGGGCTCCTGGACCGGCCGACCTCCGGCGTCTACCGCCTGGCGGGTCGACCGATGGAGCGCATGGGCGCCAAGCAGTTGGCGGCCGAGCGCAATGAGCGCATCGGCTTTGTCTTCCAGAGCTTCTATCTGCTGCCCCGCCTGCGGCTGGTGGACAATGTGGCCGCCCCCCTGCTGTATTACGGGATGGCGCCCGGGCGGCGGTTGGAGCGGGCCATGGCGGCCCTGCGGCTGGTGGGCATCGACCAACTGGCGCAGCGGCGGCCGACGCAGGTGTCCGGCGGGCAGCAGCAGCGCGCGGCGATCGCCCGGGCCCTGGTGACCCGTCCCCGGCTGATCCTGGCCGACGAGCCGACAGGGAACCTCGATACGCGGACCAGCCAAGAGATTATGGAGGTCTTCAGCAACCTCAACGCCGACGGCCTTACGATCGTCCAGGTGACACACGAGCCGGATATCGCGCGCTGCGGCCGGCGCATCGTGGCCATGCGCGACGGCCGGATCGAGTCGGTGGCTTCCCGCGATGCCTGGGTGGGCGCGAAAGACCGGAAGGACGGGTGGGGCTCGTGACGGGTGGACGGCGGATCGCAGGGGCCGCGGTGGTGCTTGGTCTGATGGGTCTGGGTGGGTTGGCCGTGTGGCGGCAGTTGGGGGTGCGGGCGGCTGCGAGCCCGCGCACGGCCTACGCGACCGCGCGGGCCGTGACGGGCACCATGGTAGCGGATGTCTTTGGGACCGCCTCGTTGCAGCCGGCGGCACAGGCGTCGATCACCGCTCCGGCCTCTGGGCTGCTGCGGTCGGTGACGGCGAACGAGGGTGCCCATGTCAGCAAGGGCGCGGTATTGGCCCGACTCGCGGATCCCAGCCTGGCCCTGCAGGTGACGCGCGATGGGTTGGCCGTGCAGGCCGCATTGCGCGCGCTGGCGACGTCCGAAGGGGTGGCGCGGTCGCAGGCGCTGGCGGCCACCGGCGAGCGACAGGTGACGCTGCGGGCCCCCCTGTCCGGCAATGTCAGCGGAACGCTGCCGGTGGCGGGGACCTCCGTCAGCCGCGGTCAGACCCTCTTTGAGATTGTCGACCCCCACACCCTGGTGATTCAGACCGGGCTGATCCCATACATCGCGCGGCAGGTGCGGGTCGGCGACCCGGTGCGTGCCCGCTTCCCCCAGTTTGCCGGCGGCGTGACCGGACGGGTCACGGCCATCAGCCACACCCTGGGCGTGTCGAGCACGGGCTCCTACGGCGCCTATGCCACGACGATCGCGTTGACCAACCCCCTGCTTCTGGCGCCGGGCGACCATTGCCAACTGTCGGTGCGGGTGGCGCCGACCCGTTGGCTGACGGTGCCCCAGACGGCGACCATCAGCGGCTACCTGCACGTGGTCCGGCTGCGCGCCCCCGTCTCCGGAAGGCTGCGAACCGTCTCCATCGCCCCCTCCGCGGCGGTGAAGGCCGGCCAGGCCCTGGTGGCGATTGGCGGGGCGACCTTTCGCGGCAACATCGCCAGCGACCTGGCCGCACTGCGTCAGGCGGAGGCGACGCAGCGCCAGGACACCGCGACGCTGTCGGAGTTGTCGGTGCGCAGCCCGCTTCGCGGCGTGGTCGGGCGGGTGCTCGTGCACGCCGGCCAGACGGTGTCCGCGGGGGCGGCGATCACCAGTGTCTTTGACAGCCAGGATATGAAGCTGACGCTCCAGGTCAGCGAACTGCAGATCGGCCAGGTGCACATCGGCCAGTCGGTTGAGATCACCTCGCCGGGCGTCCCCGGCAAGACGTTCACCGGCAAGGTGGTGGCCATCGGCACGGTCGGCCACAGCGGCACCGGTCTTGCCACCTTCGCGGTGCGGATCGTCGTGGCGCATACGGGTCTGCTCAAGCCCGGCATGACCGCCGACGCGCGGATCGTGCTCGCCTCGGCCAAGCATGCGGTGATGGTGCCGATCGCCGCCGTGCTCAGCCATGGCAGCCACTCCGGCGTCGAGGTGCTGAGCCACGGTGCGCTGCGGTTGGTCACGGTTCACCTCGGCCTGGTCAACAGCCGCGACGCGCAGATTCTTTCCGGGGTTCGGGCGGGCACCACCGTGGTCACCGGGACGGTCGGAGGGGGTCTTGGCAAGGCGAAGGCCAAAACGCCGAGTCGGGGCGGCGGCCACGGCGGCGGGGGCGCGGGTAATGGCAAGAAGACGCGCGGATGACCCGCGGGCTGTGGCGCTGGTGGGGCAGGGTCGAGGTGGCCTGGGGCGGCGCCGTAACCGGCGGCCTGCGCTCGGTGCTGACCATTGTCGGCGTGGCCGTCGGGGTGGCGGCGGTGATGACGCTGCTGGCGGCCGGCCAGGGGGCCAAGGCGGTCGTGGCCGCCCAGTATCAGCACCTGGGGACCAACGTGATCACCGTGCAGGCCAACAGCAACGCGGTCGTGATGCCGGCCCGCCTGGCCTCCCAACTGGCGGGCCAGGTGCCGGACATCGTGGCGGCCATGCCCCTGGCGCCGTTGAAGCTCTCCGTCACCTGGAGGCAGGTCCGCGGCACCCGGCCGGAAGTTCTGGGGGTAACCGCTCAGTTGCCGCGGGTCCACGCGGTCCACGTGGCGCAAGGGCGTTTCCTCAGTCGCCTTGAGGACGCGCGTGCCCTGCGGGTGGCCGTTCTGGGGGCCACGGCCGCCCGCGGCCTCTTTGGCGGGCTGGATCCGGTGGGCCAAACCATCAACCTGGGCGCGACGCCGTTTCAGGTCATCGGGGTGCTGGCGCGGCAGCGCACCGGTCCCAGCCTGCAGGGGGTGCCCCTGGCCGCGGCGGCGGCCGGGACGACCACCAAGCCCAAGAGCGGGGGTGGGTCCGCCAGCGCCGCACCGAAGGCGGCCAAGAAGTCGGCCCTGCGGGCCAGCGCCTCCACGGGCAGCGGCCTCAACAACAGCGTCCTCATTCCGGTGCGCACCGCGCAACGGCTGGCGGGCACGCCCTCGGTCGCGGCGATTTGGATCAAGACGCGGTCGCGGGCCGCAGTCGGTCCGGTGGTGGCCCAGCTGCAGCGCCTGCTCGCGTTGCGCTTTGGCAGCGGCCACCCCCGTCAGAAAAACCACGGCGGCCACCTGCTGGTGCTGGGCAAGACGCACGGCGGCGGCCCCTTCACCGTGACCAGCCTCGATGCGTTGGTGCAGCAGGCGGGCGCCACCAGCCGCACCCTGTCGTTGCTGCTGGCGGCCATTGCCGGGGTCTCCCTGCTCATCGCCGGCATCGGTGTGATGAACGTCATGCTGGTGGCCGTCCGCGAGCGCACGGTGGAGATCGGCCTGCGCAAGGCCATCGGCGCGACGGCCGAGGACCTGTTGACGCAGTTCCTGCTCGAGTCCATGCTGCTGTGCGGCACCGGCGGTCTTTTGGGCTGGCTGGGCGGCTACGGGGGCATGGCGCTCTTTTCCTCCCTGGGCATCGCGTCCCAGGCGGTTCCGGGGGAGGCTGTGCTGGCGGTTGCGGTGGCGGCGGGGTTGGGGGTGCTTTTTGGCACGTACCCCGCCTTTTTGGCCTCGGAACTTGAGCCGGTGGATGCGCTGCGGCGGCCGTGAACGTGCGGGATGGGATGGGAGGGGATGGGGCGTTTGCGGCGGCGTCCGCTGGTGGGGTGCCGCCGCAAACGGCGTGCGACGCTCAGAAGGCCCCGAAGGGGGATGCGTATTGATCCGCCGTGGCGGCAATCGCCTCGGCCTGCCGCGGCGCGAGTCCCTGGTAGCGTTCGACGGCGTCGATGACCTTCGGCAGAAGCCGGATGTCCCCCGGCCCGGCCAGCGCTGCGATGTCGGCGCGCGACAGCGCATACCACACGGCGCGATCGATCTCCGCCTGGTCGTCCAGGGGCTCATACCAGGTGCTGTAGCGGTGTTCGGCGCCCTCCGCCCAGCGGCCGCGCGCAATCGCCTTGATGACGCGGAGCGCGACCCCGCGGGCCTGGCAGGTCGCCGCCAGTTCGTCAAAGGCCCGCCGGTACGGGGTGTGGGCCGCCAGCACGAAGTTGTATGGGGTGAGCACCGCGTCGAAGTCGAAGCGGCGCAGGGCTTCCAGGTGCACGCTCGGCGCCTCGTGGCCATGGCCGGTGATGCCGATCCAGGAGACCAGCCCCGCGGCACGCGCCCGTTGGGCTGCTGCCAGGGCGCCCCCGGGTCCGGTGGCGCGGTCCAGCTCCTCCAGGGTGCCGACGGCGTGCAGTTGGATCAGGTCAAACCGCTCCAGCCGAAGGCGTTCCAACGACCGTTGGATCTGGTCCCACGCCTTGGACTCTTCGCGCTCCCCGGTCTTGGTGGCGACGATGAGCGACGGCGGCGCGTCGGCCTCGCGGCGGCGTCGCAACCAGTCGCCGATGCGCACCTCCGCTTCACCGTAGGAGGCCGCCGTGTCGATGTGGTTGACGCCGTGCGCGACCGCATGGTCCAGCGAAGCATCCGCCTCTTGCTGTGTGACCCGTGACAGAGCCGCCGCCCCATACATCACCACGGATCCCATCTGACCCAGGCGCCCCAGCCGCCGGTACAGCATCAGCCCATCCCCCCTCGCTGCGCCATTCGGTCCGGAGACGGTCGGTCCTGCTGTGGTGTGCCCTCCAGCAGCCAGGCGACGGCGCTGGGGAAATCGTCGAAGGCGGGCACGTCGGGCGGCACCGGCGCCATATCCAGGTCCCAGGTGGCCTGGCGTATCCAGCACGCGTGGAATCCGGCCGCCAGTGCCGGCAGGATGTCGGACCGAGGCGCGTTGCCGATCATCCAGCGGTCGGCGTGCGGCACCTGGGCGGCGAGGTGGTGGAAGGCGGCCGGGGTCTTGTCTGGCAGGATGTGGACGGCATCGAAGGCGGGACGCAGACCGGAGCGCTCGACCCTGCCGGTCTGGATGACGGGGTCGCCGCTGGTGGCGAGCCACAGCGGCCCGCGGTGGGCGGACCGCAGCAGGGTCAGCGCGTCCTGGGAGCCCGGCTTTGGTTCGGGGGCGGCGTCGTAGGGGTGGGCGGCGATCGCCGACAGGGCGGGTACGACCGCCAGCGGCACGGCGGTGCTGCCCGCGACGGCGCAGTAGGTGGCAAGGACGGTCAGCAGGAAACGGCTGCGGTGGCGTCCGTGGTGGTGGTATTGGCGATCGACCGCAGAGAAGGCCGCCCGCGTTCGCTCTTCCGGCACACCCAGGCGTTCATGGACGAGTGCGGCGAGATCGTCCAGGGCGCGGGCGAAGTGCTGCTGGTTGGCCACGAGCGTGTCATCGAAATCCACGCACACCAGTGTCTCAGCGCTCAGGCGCATGGATATCCCCCTCGGCCGCTTGCGGCCCCGGGCCAGTATACCGGGGTCGGCTCGGAGAGTTGCGCGGTCGGTGGCCGCGGGACATCCGCTGCCGCCGGTCCCCGCCGGCCAGGATGAAAGACCATGCGGTCCATCGCCGGACACGGCCGGGGTGCATACTGGGCGGCAGACGGCCGAGACGACCGCCGGTGCGCCGGGCGTCTGGCGGCCGTCCCGCTTCGCGCGCGGCGCGCTTTGCCGGCGGGTGGCTCGTGTTCGTCTCAGGGGGCCGGATGAAGCCGCCGCAGGTCGGCGGGTCAAGGGGCGGTGGGTATCTATGGCAGTACCGCTGCGGATGCGGATCGCGGGGATGACGTGCGCCGATTGTGAGGCCCGCGTCGTGCGGGCGTTGGAGGGGGCGGGAGCCAGCGACGCCTCCGCGGATTCCCGCCGCGGCGAGGCGCGCCTGCTGGCGCCGGAGGGTGTTGACTGGGACGCCCTGCGCGCCGCGGTGGCGGCGGCCGGGTACCGCCCGCTGGCGCTTGAGCCGGTGGGCGCTTGGTCGGCGGCGGGCCGGACGGGTGCCGTCCCAACCGAGGCGGGGTCGGCCGCTTACGACCTGGCCATCGTCGGCTCAGGGGGCGCCGCCTTTTCGGCGGCGATTCGGGCGCGCGACGCCGGCGCCCGCGTGGTGATGGTGGAGCGCGGTACCATCGGCGGCACCTGCGTCAACGTGGGCTGTGTGCCGTCCAAGACGTTGCTGCGCGCCGCGGAGGTGTACCACCTCGCGGGTCA